>NZ_AEDV01000027.1 GCF_000148545.1 Streptococcus mitis SK597
TATACGGCAAGGCGAAGCTGACGTGGTTTGAAGAGATTTTCGAAGAGTATCAGTTAGAAGAAAGAGTCACAAACACACTTTGTGGCTTTTTTATTTCCATAAAAATGGTAAAATAGTAGGAGTAGAAATGGAGTTCGAGACATGAAAGTAATAGATCAATTTAAAAATAAGAAAGTCCTTGTTTTAGGTTTGGCCAAGTCTGGTGAATCTGCAGCTCGTTTGTTGGACAAGCTAGGTGCCATTGTGACGGTAAATGATGGGAAACCATTCGAGGACAATCCAGCTGCGCAAAGTTTGCTGGAAGAAGGGATTAAGGTCATTACAGGTGGCCATCCTTTGGAACTCTTGGATGAAGAGTTTGCCCTTATGGTAAAAAATCCAGGTATCCCTTACAGCAATCCCATGATTGAAAAGGCGTTGACAAAGGGAATTCCAGTCTTGACTGAGGTGGAATTGGCTTACTTGATTTCAGAAGCACCGATTGTTGGTATTACTGGTTCGAACGGTAAAACAACCACAACGACTATGATTGGGGAAGTTTTGACTGCTGCTGGGCAACATGGTCTTTTATCAGGGAATATCGGCTATCCAGCTAGTCAAGTGGCCCAAACTGCGTCAGACAAGGACACGCTTGTTATGGAACTTTCTTCTTTCCAACTCATGGGTGTTCAAGAATTCCATCCTGAGATTGCAGTTATTACCAACCTCATGCCAACTCATATTGACTACCATGGTTCTTTTGAGGAATATGTAGCAGCCAAGTGGAATATCCAGAACAAGATGACAGCAGCTGATTTCCTTGTCTTGAACTTTAACCAAGACTTGGCAAAAGAATTGGCTAGCAAAACACAAGCTACTGTTGTACCATTTTCAACACTGGAAAAGGTTGATGGAGCTTATTTGGAAGATGGTCAGCTCTACTTCCGTGGGGAAGTGGTCATGGCAGCGAATGAAATCGGAGTTCCAGGTAGCCACAATGTGGAAAATGCTCTTGCGACGATTGCTGTAGCCAAGCTTCGTGGTGTTGATAACCAAACCATCAAAGAAACTCTTTCAGCCTTTGGAGGTGTCAAACACCGTCTCCAATTTGTGGATGAAATCAAGGGTGTCAAATTCTATAATGATAGCAAGTCAACCAATATCTTGGCTACTCAAAAAGCCTTGTCAGGATTTGACAACAGCAAGGTCATTTTGATTGCAGGTGGTTTGGACCGCGGCAATGAGTTTGACGAATTGGTGCCAGACATTACTGGACTCAAGAAGATGGTCATCCTGGGTCAGTCTGCAGAACGTGTCAAACGGGCAGCAGATAAGGCTGGTGTGTCTTATGTGGATGCGACTGATATTGCTGATGCGACCCGCAAGGCCTACGAGCTTGCGACTCAAGGAGATGTAGTTCTTCTCAGTCCTGCCAATGCCAGCTGGGATATGTATGCTAACTTTGAAGTACGTGGCGACCTCTTTATCGACACAGTAGCGGAGTTAAAGGAATAATATGAAAAAAATTGTCTTTACAGGTGGGGGGACGGTTGGACACGTTACCCTCAATCTTTTGTTAATGCCCAAGTTTATCGAAGATGGTTGGGAAGTCCATTATATCGGGGACAAGCGTGGGATCGAACACCAAGAAATCCTCAAGTCAGGTCTAGATATCACCTTCCATTCTATTGCGACTGGCAAATTGCGTCGTTATTTCTCTTGGCAAAATATGCTGGACGTCTTTAAAGTTGGCTGGGGAATTGTCCAATCTCTCTTTATTATGTTGCGACTTCGTCCACAAGCACTTTTTTCAAAGGGGGGCTTTGTCTCTGTGCCGCCTGTTATCGCAGCGCGTGTGTCAGGAGTGCCTGTCTTTATTCACGAATCTGACCTGTCTATGGGCTTGGCCAATAAAATCGCCTATAAATTTGCGACGAAGATGTATTCAACCTTTGAGCAAGCTTCAAGTTTGTCTAAGGTCGAGCATGTGGGAGCAGTGACCAAGGTTTCAGATCAAAAAAATCCAGAACCGGATGAATTGGTGGATATTCAAACCCACTTTAATCCTAAATTGCCAACTGTATTGTTTGTCGGTGGTTCTGCAGGCGCTCGTGTCTTTAACCAATTGGTGACAGACCATAAGAAAGAACTAACAGAGCGCTACAATATTATCAATATAACTGGAGATTCTAGTCTGAACGAGTTGAGCCAAAATCTTTTTCGTGTTGACTATGTGACCAATCTCTATCAACCCTTGATGGAATTGGCTGATATTGTTGTGACACGAGGTGGCGCCAATACGATTTTTGAGCTCTTGGCCATGGCAAAATTGCATGTTATTGTGCCGCTTGGTCGTGAAGCTAGTCGTGGTGACCAGATTGAAAATGCAGCCTACTTTGTAAAAAAAGGCTATGCAGAAGAGCTTCAAGAAAGCGATTTGACCTTGGACAGTTTAGAAGAGAAGCTTTCTCACTTACTAAGTCACAAGGAAGACTACCAAGCCAAGATGAAGGCTTCTAAGGAATTGAAATCTCTAGCAGATTTTTATCAATTGTTGAAAAAAGATTTATCATAAGGAAAGTAAATGTCAAAAGATAAGAAAAATGAGGGCAAAGAAATCCTCGAAGAATTGAAAGAGTTATCAGAATGGCAGAAACGAAACCAAGAATATCTAAAAAAGAAGGCTGAGGAAGAGGCGGCCCTAGCTGAGGAGAAGGAAAAGGAAAGACAAGCTCGAATGGGAGAAGAATCTGAGAAATCAGAGGACAAGCAGGACCAGGAGAGTGAAACAGACCATGAAGACTCAGAATCAGCTAAGGAAGAGTCTGAGGAAAAAGTAGAATCCTCAGAGGGTGACAAAGAGGAAGAAGAGATAGAAGAATCAGGATCTAAAGAGGACGAGGAACAGGATAAAAATCTTGCTAAAAAGGAAAAACCAGCCAAAGCAAAGATTCCTGGCCTCCATATCTTACGAGCCTTAACGATTTTATTTCCAAGTCTGCTTTTATTGATTGTCTCTGCTTACTTACTCAGTCCTTATGCGACCACGAAGGATATCCGTGTTGAGGGAACGGTGCAAACTACGGCTGATGATATCCGACAGGCTTCAGGCATTCAGGATTCGGATTATACGATTAACCTTCTGCTAGACAAGGCAAAATATGAAGAGCGGATCAAGTCTAATTATTGGGTGGAATCAGCTCAGCTTGTCTATCAATTTCCAACCAAGTTTACTATCAAGGTTAAGGAATATGATATTGTAGCCTACTATATTTCTGGTGAAAACCATTATCCTATTCTTTCCAGTGGTCAGCTTGAGACCAGTGCTGTGAGTTTGGTCAGTCTACCAGAAACTTATTTATCAGTTCTCTTTAATGATAGTGAACAAATCAAGGCTTTTGTCTCAGAACTTGCTCAAATTAGCCCAGAACTCAAGGCGGATATCCAAAAGGTGGAATTAGCCCCAAGCAAGGTGACTTCCGATTTAATTCGATTGACTATGAATGATTCGGACGAAGTCTTGGTTCCTCTTTCTGAAATGAGTAAGAAATTGCCTTATTACAGTAAGATTAAGCCTCAATTGTCAGAACCAAGTGTGGTCGATATGGAAGCTGGAATCTACAGCTACACTGTAGCGGATAAATTAATTATGGAAGCAGAAGAAAAAGCCAAAAAAGAGGCCGAAGAAGCTGAGAAGAAACAGAAAGAGGAAGAGAAGAAAAGACTGGAAGAACAGCAGAAAAAATTGGAAGAAGAGAAGAAAAAACTGGAGGAAGAAAGCAATCGAAATCAAACAAGTCAGCGTTCACCGCGTCGCTAGGTTTACCTTTTTTCCTATAGCTCTTTAGTTGCCATGGTAAGTGTCTAGAGTTTTGAGAAATGTAGATAGAATATAAATAAATGTAGAGAACGAGGAAATTCGTTCTCTCTTTTCGTTGCCAAAATTAAAGAAGGGGAAAAAATGTCAGATAATATTGAAATTATTATGGATATTGATTCGTTAGAAATTTTCGATGTAATCGATCTTGATAAGAATGAAGGTGTAATTGATAGTATCCCTGAAGTAAATTCTGAAGAAAAGGTATCTTCATACGATGACCTCAATAGAGTTTGGCTTGGGAAAGGGTATTATTATAAGCCCTCTAGTCTACTTTGGGAAGTTATTAAAGATGATGTTATTCATGAATTAAAGCCTAGAATTAAGTTTGGCACTTATCCGTACTCTAGAAGAGCGAGAGATGGAACATGGGGACAAACTAGGCAATTGACTCAGGAAGAAGCCTTGTGGTTGACTCTGGAATTTAATCCAGAATTGATGGGATATATTTGAGGAGTTATTATGTCTAATAGGCTTAAAAAACTAAGAAAAGAAAAAGGATTGACTCAAGCTGATTTAGCAAAAGTTTTGAATACTAACCAGTCTCAATACGGAAAATACGAAAATGGAAAAACAAATCTTAGTCTAGAAAATGCTCAGATTTTATCAGAATATTTCGGAGTATCTATCCCATATCTACTCGGTTATGAAGAGAACTCTACGGTCAATAAACCAAACGCAACAATATTGATAGAGTTAGTTAAAGAACTTTCTTTTATCAGTGAAAAAAAGTCAAAACTCCTACAAGAATATATAGAACTTGATAAAAAGGAAAGAGATGTTCTCGAACAGATAAGGAGTGCAGATCTATAATAAAAATTAAGAAAGGAAAAACTTGATGAGTATTCTGAATATATTTAATCTAATTTTTGCTATTGCTTCATATGGCATGTTTATCAGCTCTTATCACAGAAATAAACCTAAACCCTTTATATTTTTTCTAGTTGTTTTCACCCTAAATGCTTTTGTAGTTTTATTATCACTGTTCAACTATTTTGGACTAATCAAGTAAAGAAAGGATCACATATGAAACAACACCAAACAAACTTCTCAAATGTGACTAGAGACGTAATGATTTTCGATTTGATGAATACGATGGGATGGACTAGAAGCCGAGCTATTGCGGCTTTTGAAGAGTTAGAACAAGCTCATCTTGTCTATTTTCCTGAAGCTGGTGGCTTGAGGTTACAAGTTGTAGGAGGATTTTAATGGCGGATATCACGATTGATCAACTAGCAACACAAACTTTTTATCAAATTCCAGAAATCTTTTTCACTCGTATTCAACATAACGAGAACGGCTATGTCAAATTGACTAGTTCCTATACTGGTCTTTCATCTGATGCCAAGTTAGCATATGGCGCTCTCTATAATCGTTGTAAATTAAGTATTAGTTCATTTCACAAGGGAAATAGAGATTACGTTGATGAGAATGGGGCAGTCTTTCTAATTTTTACAGTTTCTGATTTGATGTTATTACTGGATAAGGGAAAGATGAAGGTTACTAAGATCAAGAAAGAACTGCAAGAACATGGCCTCTTACGAGAAGTTAGACAGGGGCTTAATAAACCAAATAGACTTTATCTTCAGCTAGTAGATGCTAATTTAGAAATAGCGGAGCACTATTCAATCGATGGTGAGTTGTTAAAGAGGATAGATGCTTTTGGTAAAGTTCTCTACGAAAAAGAGTGTGATATAGAAAAAACACCAAAACCCCTCGGTAATAGCGGAAGTCCACAAAACGGACGTCCACAAAATGGACTTCAAAACGTCCATAAAACGGACGGAATAAATACAGAGAGGAGTCAGACAGAGTCCTCATACGATACTAATCGATACGAGAACGAATCTCCTTTATCTGATTTATCAATTTCTGAAGCATTTAAAATGGGGCAACATGGTTTTCTTTCTCCTTAACTAGTTCAGAAACTCAGTTTGTTTGGAAAAGATGCAAAAATTCTTGAAAATAAGATTTATCAATCAAAACGTAAAGTTGAGACAGATTACAAGAACCTCTTATCTAATCAAGAAATTTATGGAGAGGTGTGGCTGCAGGATCTTGAACGTGAGCTTGATAAATTGATTTTCAAAATCAAAACAGGAGAGATTGAAGGGAAAATAATCCAGAATATCCCAGCGTACTTCTACAAAATGATGATTCATTTTTGGAAGATGGCTTTGCTCATTGAAAAAGAACATGGTTTCCTGAAGGTATCAGGACAAAGTGAGTATGCTAGAAAATTCCCGGATGAGTGTCCTAGTGTGGTTGCCCATTATTATCCAGACAAACTATCAGAGATTAAACTGAATCACTATTTAGCTGAGTTGTCTAAGAACACCGAAACATGTTAAAAGAAAGAGAGTTGATTTTATGGGATTGTTTAATCATCAAGAGAGAATTAACAGAGGGCAAGCTATGAAAGCAGCACCTTACCAACCAGTTCAAGAGATTGAAATGATTGTAGAATATTTTGATGAAACGCTAGACAGTCAGGTAAAGGAGCTAGAATGAAGCATGTTGACGACAAATTATTGCTGGTTGCTAAAAAAATGTGTAGCCCTGAAGTTTTTAAACTGTATGAGTTTGAATATAGAAACCCTCAAGCAGTTAATTTTTTTAATATACTATTTGGGACAGTTTATTCTCCCTTTGAATCGGCAATAGGATTAAGTATGTTTGAAGGTTACTTCCCAAAAAATTTTTATATTAACTTTTTATACGCTTGTACTGAACGTGTTTTTGGAGACGAAGAAACATTTTCACGATTTATTGAGCTAACAAATCTATCAATTAAATTTTTAGAGAAGTCTGATAATGTTTCACCTGATTTATCAAAAATCACACCTATTATAGAGGAGATATTGGCAGAATATAATAAGTTGATTGATGGATATATTCAAAGAGGTTTACTAACTGAAGAAGCTATACAAAATAAAGCTATTATATAGTATTCAACCTTGACCTAAGCAAGTCATAAAACTACTTTTGACCTTTGAAAATTGAATACAAGGCTTGCCCTGATACAGCGTGGCTATGGATAAAAAAGAAACGGGGGCGAGCAGCAAACTAGAAAATGATATCTAGTCCAGCCACTGAACGAAAAAGCATGATAACGGTCATAAGCTGAAGGAGTAAGGGTTCCTAGACTATAAACCCAGCGTATGAAATACCGATGTAAAAATACGTTTTTACACAGCACGGCGTTATTTCGCCTTTCAACTTCAAGGAGAAATCTATGATAGATGAAACAACTGTCCGCCTAAAGGACTTAAAAAACTTAGGAAAACAAGGAGGTGCGACAGCTCGCTTAGAGGACGGCACAAACCTTATTCTGAAGCCAGACTATGCAGTCAAACAGGCTAGAGGATATGTAGATGGTCTTTTAAGGGATGTTGAATTTCATTTGCCTTATAAAAAGGTTTATGATCAAATTCGCACTATTAAGAGAGATGCTCAAGTTATAGCTCGAAAAGTTAAGACACCATCAGGAATGGAACTTCGTTTAACTGGAAAAGGCTATAACCCGAAAAATAAATAAAGAAAAGGAAAAATCAAAATGAATAAGAAACAAGTATTAGCCACACTAGCACTTTCAACTATCGCACTTGCACAAGCTGGTTATGTATCAGCAGATGAACTTGCACCAATTGATTCTTCAGCTCCAACAACAGAAGTAGTTACGCCAACAGCACCTAGCGCTTCAACAGAAACAGAGGCTCCAGCAGTTCAGCCAACAGAGCCTTCAGTTACTCCAGTTGATCCAACAACTCCAGATACATCATCAACTACAGACAAAGGTGAACCTGCAATTCAACCAGCTTTACCAGAAGCGGTAGTAAGTGACAAAGGCACCCCAGAAGTCCAACCTGAATTGCCAAAAGCTGAATTGCCAAAAACAACAGTAGAGGCAAACGAACAAGGGAAGTCTCAAATTGGAACTACTTCAACTTCAACAGGTCAAGTGGTGCATGATGTAACAAAAGAACCTGTTGAAACAAATACAGGTGCGTCAATTGTTGGCACCCAAGGCGGAAACGTAGTTCTTTCAGATGGTTCAGTGGTTGCTCCTGAAGAGATCGGTGGTACTGTCAACGAAGATAAGACTATCTCTGTTACTGATAAAGAAGGGAAACTTAAAACACTTCCAAACACTGGAACAGCAAAAAGCATTCTAACTACTATTGGTGGCATGTTAATGACAGCAGTAGGTTACTTTTACAAGAAAAAATTATTTTAAAATAAGGAAAATTTAAACGAATTATATTCAAAGCTATAGACTTGAATATTCAGGGGAATAGGTATGATTTTAGTGGTTTATAAACGAACTCGTTCACCTTCATAGAATTGGGATTGTAAAATTGAAATTTTTATTTATAGAAAAGGAGAAAAATAGATGTCAAAGACACAAGAATTTAAGGCTTACGGTTCAATCCGTAAAATGAAGGTTGGTGGTGCGTGTGGAGTTATCCTTGGTTTAGCCCGTAAAATGAAGGTTGGTGGTGCGTGTGGAGTTATCCTTGGTCTAGTTAGCTTAAGTTTTCTAAGTCCAGCTCTTGCAGACGAAATAACTGAAAATAAGGCTACGAATGCTCCCTATGCACAGACGAATCCAAGTCGTATTTCTACAGATAATCAAGGAAAAAGTGGTCAAAAGCAGGAAGCTTCAACAGTTGAAGTTCCCCATACAGAACTAGATTCTGCTGTTGATAAGGCTAGGGATGCAGGTTTTGTAGTTGTAAAAGAAAATCCAGTCGATAAAGGTATTGCAGAAACGGAAACAGACGCAAATGCAAAGTTGGCTGATATAAAACAAGACTATGCCAATCAAAAAGAACAGATTGAAAAAAAAGTAGAGGAATATAAGAATCAATCTAAATCGGAAAATACTAATGTTGAAAGTATTGTTGGAAATAAGCCTTTGGTAGATTCTAAAGATGGTTTATCTTTATATGGTGGTTTTGATCGAACTTATGCAACTAGTACAGGTTTTCATGGTATTCCTTTGGAGACTATAAAGAAATTCAGTACTCTAACAGAAGAAGAATTTAACAAAAGATTAGAGGCTTTGAAAGAACAATGGAGAAGCCGTGATGAAAAGGAAGCTAAAATTAGACAAAGGTTAGCTGGTGATCCTGGTAATGAGTGGCTTTCGTCAGATTTAGAAAATTTACTAGGTTCAGATGCTTGGAAGTTTAAGGACAAGATTTTTGAGCTGAGATCTAAAGATCAGGGTGGAATTAAATATTATGACTTCCTATTATTAAATGATAAGGGAAAGACACATGCGGAAACTTTGACTGGAAGTATTCGTTGGAAAACAGATACAAAAGTGGAAGATATAGCTGGAGTAGCAGATAAATTTGTCAATAGAGCTTATAAGGATCCATGGAAAGAAGGTACGGGCGATAAGACTTTATCTACAAAGTTTTATGATGTTCATAAAGGGTTGACATTTAAGCTAGCTAATGTTGGAGAATTTGAAGATGGTAGTAAACTAGATCTACGTTTTACGGTTGCTGAAGAGCCAAAAATTGCTGACAAGTATACACATAATCCTTATTTAAATACAGATAATGACAATGTGAGAATGAGAGAACTTGGAGAACTACCTACTCTAACTGTTGGTAAGGCAGCTAAAGATGATAGTCTAATGTTCTATTATAATAATTTGCAGAGTCTTAAATTTCATGTAGAATTTTTAAAGAATGGGAAAAAGGCAAAAGTAGCACTTTCTACAATGATTTCGGATGTCGATTGGAATCAAGGTTCAGAGTTTGTGTTTAGTGATGTCACTTTAAAAGACCAGTTATATTCTCCAGATGAGGATAAAGTAACGAATAGTGGTTTGGAAGGTTCTTATGAGCGAGGTTTAAAAATCTATGAAGGTCATAAAGTTTATGCTCCTTTTAAAGATGGGATAGATGGAGATAAAGCTCAAGCCCCTGAGGGAACCTACTTGGTTAGTGGTTACGGAGACAGTTTTGACTATACTTTTTATGCAAGAAAAAGTGTTTTAGATGGAACGTTTAAGGATGGGGATATTAACTATGGTAATGCTTCTAGCTTTATTAAAGCTTCTGGAGGTTTACAGTTTAACTTATTTGGTTCCTCAGCTAAGGGTGTTGTCCATTCAATTATTCCTAAACCTGAAATTCATTATCACTATAACTTCTTTACGGTTGTACCTAAACCAAGCGAGCCTAAGAAACATGCACTTGATAAAACTGGCAAGAAAGTCCTTGACGGTAAAGAAGTTCAAATGGGTGAGTTGATTCAGTACCTTCTTGATGGTTCAATGATTCCAGAAAGACACCATACGCTGTCTCAATATGACGGTTTGGATAAGCTCGATACGAAGCATGACCGCTATACTGGTAATTGGAAAGGTATCATCAAGGGTACAGAATATACTGCTGAAAAAGAGCTTGTGTTACCTTATGATGTGACATTGAAGGATGGTAAAGTGGTTAAGGCAGGGGATAAGATTGCCAAAGATAGCTCTTATGCCTTTACCTTTGAGTTCAATCAAGGTACAAATTCAGAGTTCATCAAGAAACTTGTGACAGTTAAGTGGGATGACAAAGGTGGTCAGTGGTCTTACGTTATCAATCAAGATTTCTTAAACTCTCTAGGAATTAAAGGAACATTTGATGCAGACTTCTACATCGAAGTTGAGCGAATTGCGGCTGGAGCAGTTGAGAATACTTTTGTCAATATTGCTAATAAACAAGAAATGACTGCCAAGGTTATTACTCGTACGCCAGAACCTCCAAAACCAGAAGAACCGAAAAAGGAAGAACCCAAACCGGAACCAAAACCAGAGCCAAAAACTCCTGAGTCGCCAAAACCACAAGAACCTAAGAATCCTTCACTACCAAATACAGGAACAGCAAGTAGCATGCTTCCAGTTGTAGGAATGATTTTGGGATTGTTGAGTCTTGCAGGAGCTGGGCTTCGTAAGCATAAAAAATAGAACATCTAGAAATTCCCCCTCATCTATGGTATAATGAAGCCATAAAAAAGAGGGGGAAGAGAGATGAGAAAGGACACGAAAATGGATGCACATGTGACTAGAAGTGGATACAGATACTATACCCCAACTCAAACAAAATCAGAAGTCACTAAGCCTGAAGAAGAGAAGAAGTGGAAAAAAGGCCTCCGTTGGCTAGGAAAAGCCATCTGGTCAGGAGTAAAGAACCTACCGAGTGTGATTGTGAGAGCTGCTGTTTTGATGGTTGCGACTCCACTCATGTTTCTCCTCTTTATCTTTAATTTGATTAAGAGCTTGATTGCGACAGCAATTGGTTGGTTTGTGTTTAAGGTAGTAGTTGCGTTTCTTGTGCTGTGTTATTGGGCATTTCTAACAAAAGAAGGAACTGCTCCAGCAAGTGTTGAACTTTGGTTTAAAGATTGGACAATGCCAGAAGGTGTTCCAATCTATCACTGGTGGGAAACGACCATTATCGTTGTCTTAGCTGTGATTACAGCCCTCTCTCTAACCTTTCGTCCAGAGGATGAAAAATAGTATTAAATAAACAAAGTAGGTACTAGGAATCTTTCTTAGTACCTTTTTTTATAAAAGAAAGTGAGAAAAAGAATGGATGCAGTTGTAGATTTTATTAACAAAATTGGAAACATCGGTGGGATTATCGGTATTGGTTGGGCTGCTTGGGGTGCCTGGGACTTAGCAGTAGGTATCAAACGTGAATTGGATGACAAGAAGGATAAAGGAATCCAAAGTTTGATACTAGGTGCACTTCTTGGTGCAGTCCTAAAAGCACTCTTTACCGCTTTGGCAACAGGTCTTCAATCTCTTGGTTAGTATGAGGAAGAAAAAGGAGGTGGTTTTATGAACCAATCCACACTTGATCAACTAACCATGAGTCTGAAAGACTATAATGCGACAGCTTATCAGCTGATGGAGACTGTTTCGGGATCGATGGAGAAGGTAGCCATTTTGCTTCTTCTCCTTTTTATGGGGATTAACCTCATGAATTGGCACCAACAACTTAAAAGCAATGGTGGGGAGCTGTCGTTTCAGCTTTGGATTGAAGAAATCCTCAAGTATGCCATCGCCCTATTTTTTATCCTCTATGTGGATGCAATTTTTGATGCCTTATCTTGGTTGTTTAATGTCATTATAAAATCAGTATCTAGTGTTAGTCTTAATCCTTATAAGGCTGAAACACCAAAATTTGAAGGATTAAATATGATATCAAAGGGAATGCTTCAATTTATTTATTGGGTTGTTGACTTTATCGGTCAAATTTCGACTAAGTTGTTGATCTTGTTGCGCTCCTTTACGCTTTACACGTATAAGGGAATCGCTAAAATTATTGTCGCTTGTTACATGGTGGACAGTTTACGTCCAATCTGCTTCGGCTTCTTTAAGCTCTATATTGCTACTATTCTTCAGGGATTGATTCTAGTAGTTATTATCATGCTTTACCCAGCCATTGTCACGAATGATATCTTAACCGTTGATAAGACTGGAGCCTGGACAAGTGCTTTAGTTGCCATCGCAAAAGGAATCATTTACATCATTATGCTATTTGGCAGTCAACGCATGGCCAAGAATATCATGCAGGTGAACTAGGAGGAGAAATGGTTAAAAAGCACTCACAGAAGAATCAGCAAGTGCTAGGAAATATTTTGAGAGTTATTTTAAAAACAGTAGTCTGGGGGCTACTGTTTTTACTTAGGACTCTCTTTTTCTATTACTTGTGCCGTAGGGCTTTACAGCCACATTGGCTGGCTCTCGTAAGTGGTATTATTTTAGCGTGTGGAAGTGAATTTATTTTCTTTAGAAAAGATAACTGGAAGAAAGGAACAGAATGACACGTTTAGGTAGTGAATTTTTAAAGGCTTTAGATAGCTATGAAAGGCCAGTTATAGGGTATATGACACTGAGACAGTTAGTGCTACTATTTGGTATCGCATTGACAGTAGTTGTCACTACTATCCTCTATTGGCTGAAGGCACCTGATACTATTCTTTATGGCGTTGATATTTTGTTGTTAGCGCCTTTTGTTATTTTCGGGTGTTATTTCGATGAGAAAATTAAAGATAATGTTCGTTTCATGTTAACCAAGCAGGAACGCTCTTATCAGACAGATTATGACAGAAAGGAATACACAAGAAATGAATTTATTCGGCCGAAAGAAAACCCCGAAACTCTCTAAGGAGGAACGGGAACGGGCCAAACGTCTGAGACGTACCATGACGGCCTCTACACAGAACAGCCTTAATTATCAATGGCTGACACCTGATGGACTTATGAAAATTACAAATGATCAATTTTCAAAGACCTACCGTTTAGGTGATACAAGCTATATTACTGCAACAGATGATGAGCGAATTGATATCATTGAAACAAGCGCTGATATTTTTAATTCGCTGGATATTGACAATGATATGCAGCTATTGATCCTGAATCGTAGGGTAGAAAGCAATAGCTTATCTTCTATCCGCTATGATTTGGTTGGAGATGGGTATGACGATTATCGTAAAGAATACAATGCGATGATCAACGATCGCTTCTCTCAGGAACAAAATACCTTCAAAGTAGAAAAATATCTAACGATTACAACTCAAACAGACCAGGATCATCAAGCTAGAAGAATCCTTGATGATACAGCCAGCGTTATTGAAAGTCAATACAGTGGCTTAGGAATCTCCTTTAAGGAGTTAGAGGGATTAGATCGTCTTCTTATCTCCCGAAAACTCTTGAGGCGAGAAGGTTTTATTGATTTCAACTATGAAGACATCGCTATTTCTGGATTATCCACCAGGGACTTTATAGCTCCAAACTATCTGAAGTTTGAAAAAGATTATATGAAAATTGATGATTGTTTCGCAAGGGTGATGTATGTTAGACAATATCCTACCTTCTTGAATGACAAACTGATTAAGAATATCCTGGATACAGGAATTGAACTGGCTATCAGTCTGCATGCGAAGCCATATGATACTGCAGATGCCCTGAAGAAAATCAAGACAGTTAAGTCAAGTGTACGTAGGGAAATGATCAAGAGTCAGAAGGCTGCAGCCAAAGAAGGTTATGGAAGTGACCTGGCTGTTGGTGGGAAAGCTGTGGAGACATCTCGTGAAACAGAGAAATGGACTGAAGAACTCCAGGACAATGACCAAAAAATGTTTTCAGGTGTGATGACGATTTTCTTCATGGCTGACAGTCTGGAAGAATTGAATATCTATACTGAGCAGGTTCAACGATCCGTCCGTAAGAATACGGTAGAACTGGATAAGTGTTATTTGTACCAGGAAGAATCCTTGAATACGATTCTACCGATTGGAATTCCATTTATCAATGTGAAACGCCGTTTTATGAGAGATATGACTACCAGTAACTTGGCCACACAAGTCCCATTTACCAACGTAGATCTTCGATCTAACAGTCCACGTGCAATTTATTATGGCCAGAATCAGCTATCTAAGAACGCTATCACAGTTGACCGTAAAAAAGACTTGAATACAGGTTCAGGTTGTATCTTTGGGACTTCAGGATCAGGAAAGTCTGTTCTTGCTAAAGGTGGAGAGATAATTCCTACAACTCTACGTTACCCTGAAGATAATATTATTATCGTCGATCCTGAAGATGAGTACACTGGTATTGGCCGAGAATTAGGTGCAGAAATCATCACAATCGCTCCTGGATCGCAACATCACTTTAACTTGCTGGATCTTCCTGATAAGGATAAACTGCAGGCAGAAGATAGTGACCCGATTGGCCAAAAATCAAACCTTTTATCAACCTTGTTTGAAAATATATTCTCTGAGGTATCAGACGATGAATTTGCGATGATTGACCGTGTAACGAGAAAGACCTATGAGGAATTTGAAAAACCAACCTTTAAGGACTGGCAAGCAGTTTTGGAACGTCAACCTGAAGCTGTTGCTAAGGATCTGGCACTGAAGGCAGAACCTTATACTATTGGATCAAATGATATCTTTGCACATCCTACCAACGTCAATATGAATAGTCGCTTTATTATCTTCAATCTCAAGCAGTTGAGTGGTAAATTGAAGCCATTTGCCCTCCTTGTTATTCAGGACTTCATCTGGAACCAGGTAGTCAATAATCAAGGCAAAACCATTACATGGTTGTACTTTGATGAGTTGCAGCTCTACTTCAAGAATAAACTTCAGGCAACCTTCTTTACAGAACTATACTCACGTATTCGTAAATATGGGGCCATCCCAACAGGAATTACACAGAATCCAGAGACTGTTTTATCTACAGAAGAAGGTAGAAAGCTAGTCGCAAACTGTGAGTTTCTAGCCCTCCTGAAGCTGAAGAGGACAGACCTAGAAGCTCTGGAGCAGGTTATTCCTCTTACGCCTTCACTGGAGCGATTTGTCTTGCGACCAAAAGCAAAAGGTACGGGTTTGATCGTGGCTGGAGATACGATTGTCCCATTTGAAAATCCTATCCCTAAAGATACTAAACTCTATCAATTGGTTGCGACAGATAGTTAAAAAATAGAAAGAGAGGTGATTTCTTTTGTTTGAAAGTGATCCCAAACAATTAAAACAGGAGCGCAAGAGGAGAATCAAAGAAGGATCATACCTCAATAATAAAAAAACTCCTAAAGAAGCACGTTTAGACTCAAGAGTTGCATTTAAAGAAGCTAAGAAGAATTATCGCTTAGCGAACAAAGATTATAAACTACACAAAGGACCTCAAGCAACAGCTAGAGGTCTTTTCTTTAAGCAACAACGTGATCGAGCAAAGTTGGAAAAACAAATTGCAACAACGCTCTATAAACGAGCTAAAAAGGCTGATGACAGTTATATCCCTAACCGACTGAAGAAACGTGCAAAACAAAGCGCCCGAATGAACGCGAGACACGACGTTGAGAAGATAGTCAGAGATAATGAGATTCTTGGAGACTGGGTTCAGGCGAGGCAAAACATTCGTCAATTTAAGTATCAGGTAAACGCCTCTAAAAAAGCGTTAAATGCTGTAGGAAAATTATCCAAGTATTCAATCAATCACAGCTATGGACAGCTCAATAAAAGCTATAATTTCATCAGAGGGCGAGGGTATACTCGAACACCTAGAGAGTTCTCCTGGGAAGGAAAACTCAGCAAAAAGATGAAACAGGCCAGAAAACGACTTGCACGTTCAAAGTTTGGGAAGGTGTCAAGAGGGACAGGGAAGGTTTTGAAGGTTGCGACAAAGCCCCTGCGTTCGATCTTATCCAATCCTTTAGCAGTCAAGTCTTATTTCTTGATGTTTCTTATCTTTGCCGTTCTAGGGATATTTATGGCAGTTTTTGGAGGAAGTGGCCCTGTCCAACAAAATGAATTTGATTTGAACAAGTCCTGGCTCCAAATCAGTAAACGAGATCGAGAGAAGTCAAATGATAAGGTAGACTATTGGACAAACATCGATGACATGATCTTTTTCATGAACTTTCGCTACGGTAGTGAGTGGAAACCAGAAAGCAACTGGAATGAGGGAACTGGCGGTGAATGGGCTGGGACGTTAGGTTTTAATCACTATTCTGATGCCTTGAATGATCTTTGGAATCATTTGAATGATGACCCTCATAACTTGAAAAAGATGGTTGACTTATATGGTTCCTCATCAGATCTAAAGTGGGCTAAGTTGAGTGATAGTGAGCTAGAAGAGTATAAAGAGCTAGAGGAGTTGACTAAAGAAGTTGGTCGATACCCATCTTATCAAGAATTAGCTAACCCCTTTTACCAGGAGGATGACCCTTCTTATCAAGCTCCTCTAGTTATCCTGAAGCGGTTTGGTTATACCTCTAAGAGTGAAATCTATGAGAAAACGCAACTAAAAGCTTCAACAGGGCAAGCTATAAGAGCTCCTCTTGAGGGTAAAGTCAGTGTGACAGATGATACGACTGTATCAATCAAAACAGATAAAGCTATCTTTACTTATGAAGATGTAGGAAATATCCGTGTTTCTGACGGTGTTCAGGTCAAAGCTGGAGATGAAGTTGGTAAGGTAACGTCAAATGGTTACCAGGTAATTCAGTATCAAAAATTGGAGGAAAAAGAGACAAAGGATAAGAAAGAAAAGTGGACATCAGTCAATCCAGGCTTTTACTTTCAATCTGTCACGTACAATCAGACAACCTCAGTCATTACTACACTTGATGGTGATTTAGGACAAAAATCACGAGCGATAAAAGACTACTTGAAGCAAAAGGTACCAGAGCTGACAGATAATGGTTTGGCAGCTATGCTTGGTAACTTTGCGACTGAAAGCAATATCAATCCTAAACGTGCTGAAGGAGATTATCTTAGTCCACCAGTAGGGGCTGATTCTTCTTCTTCCTGGGATGATGAATCCTGGTTAGCTATAGGAGGACCAGCGATCTATAACGGAAGATACCCAAATATTCTTCGACGAGGTTTAGGATTGGGACAGTGGACAGATACAGCGGATGGCTCCACGAGACATACTTTATTATTAAACTATGCAAAATCTAAGAATAAGAAATGGTATGATTTGGAACTGCAGCTGGAGTTTATGTTGGAAGGGGATACTCCTTACTATATCACAGGACTAACTTCAATTCTAACTAGTACAGAGGATGTAGAGACGCTTACAGAGCGTTTCTTGGTTAACTGGGAAGGGAATTCTGGAGACAAGGTCCTAGAGCGCCAAAATAATGCTAAGCAGATCCACGCTTTTCTCACTCAACAAGTTCGAGGAGGTGGAGAGTTAGCTTCTTCCTGGAATTTCCCTGCAGAGTATCAGTCAAAAGTGGAACACCCTCCTACACAAGCTTCCATGACGACACAACAAGGAAGTGGCTATCCAGTTGGCCAATGTACTTGGTATGCCTATAACCGTTTAGTAGAACTAGGAACGATTACGGACTTATCTGGATCTTATGGTTACCTTGGCAATGGTCAGGATTGGGTAACAAGCCTAGTCGCAAAAGGATGGCGATATAGTACGTCGCCAACGAAAGGTGCCGTTGTATCAGTTCTAGGTGGATTTGGTGGGGCACCAGGGGAATACGGTCATGTTGCGATTGTGGAAGCTGTGAACCCAGACGGTTCATTCCTCGTTTCGGAATGTAATATCCAAGGTGTACAGGATAAGGTCCATTTTCGTGTCCTCTATCCAGCTTACTACTATACATTTGCGACACCAAATTAAAAAAGAAAGAAGGTAAATTATGAAAATGATAGATATGGAGAAATTGAAACTCCTTAAAATAGGAGGAATCCTCATAGGAGTTGTGTTAGTTCTAGGATTCGTATTCTGGATTGGTGCAGCAACCTCAGCGCAAAAGAAAGCTAAACAGGAAGCTGAAACCACGCAACAAGAAACCAAAGCAGAGGGGAGCGAACTAACTCAAGAATATGTGAAGGAATTTTTGACAGCTTATTTCAATAAGCAAGATCTTGGAGAAAATAGAAATCGCTATTTGCCCTATATGACAGAAGCTGCCTACAATCAGGAAGTGAATTCTGAGGAAGAACCATCGGTACAAACCTATAAGGGCTATGTAGTGGACACGCAGCTGAAGTCTTCTACCATCTACATCGATCAGGAAAATAATGTTGTCTTAGCTCAAGTGAGATACACTCAGACACAGTTGCAGAAGAAGTATGATTATACAAACGCCCAAACAAACGTAGGATCTTCAAGAACTATACGGATTCGCTTCAGCAAGCAAGCTGGGAAATACCTGGTCAATCATATTGATCCTATTTTGATTGTAGACAGCCTGAGCGCAAGCGAAAAGGCGAGTATTCCATCATTAAATAAACCAAGCACTAACCAAACACAAAGTACAGAAGGGAAAAAGGAACAATGACAAAATTAGAAACGTTGGAAAAACAAAAACAGAAAGCGGAAGACCGCTTAGCTGACTATATGACCAAGGCCAAGAAGGAAGAAGATAAACTGAAGGAGCTAGAAACTCAAATCATCCTGGCCAAACATGAGGAACGATCAAACTACTTGGCCAAACATAATTTAACCTGGGCTGATATTGAAACAGCTCTTGCTGAAGGAAAATTGAAAGGAGCTGAAAAACATGTACCGTTTAACCAATCTGACACAAAACACGACCACAACGTATAAAAATCGGGACCTTGTGTATCAAGCGCTGGAGCGAGAAAATGCTAAGGTTAAACACCAGGAGGCAGAGGCCGTTTTATTGGTAGAGGAACTGGATAAAAAGAATGTAGTGGTGTACCAAGAAGATGTCTATTTACCGTTTGAGGGGATCGCAGATAGCCTCTTCCTGAAGCCTGGTACGGTGAATAACAAGGAGGCTTCCGCAAAAGAAGCAAAAACATCTCTCTTTAAGCGCCAGACTAAAACAAAACGTGGAGCACAGATTCCTGAAGAAAAAGTAGAAGTTCCTTCCTTGAAACATGAAACTCCCAAACCTCCAACCTCTTCTAAACACTCTTTTTGGGTGTATTTAGGAAGAGTTCTGGTGTTGTTTGGTCTAGTAGGAAGTCTGACACTTGCTGGCTCATCAATTATGCTAGTATTTCATCAAGAAAAACAACTCTCGGCCGTATCCAAGGAACTTTCTGATTTAAAAACCATTCAGTCAAAAACAGGGGAACTAGATGCTTTTTCACGTTACTTTTTGCCAGCCCTTTACTCTGATAAAGGGAAAATGGCTGATTTCGTAGCTCCTCAATTAACGATAGATAGACAAGCAGGCCAACTGCAGTCTGTGATTTTGGAGTCTAGCTTGATGGTCGATGAAGCAACTTATCAGCTAACCTATGTAGTAGCCGTGAAAGACGGTGAGAACAGAAGTCAGAAACGCTTGGTAGTTACTGTGAAGGAAGAACCTTCAGCGCCTTATGGATTCCAGGTTATTGCGAAGCCAGAACTATCCAATTATCCAAAATAAAGGAGGTCTTATATGGATCAAGAAAAAGTCAGTCATTCTCTGGCGTTAAAAGGAAAAGTTACCCTGGAGATGACGATACAAGCTCTGTATGCCCTCGCAAAAGCCCATTATGACAAGAAACAACACAAGGTATCAAATCGAACATTTGAAGGGGAGACACGTTTTAATGACTTTATGGCCACAAAATCAAAAAAAGATGTCGAGAAGTTATTAAATAGTGAAGTTCACTTGGCAAAGTTGAAGCATTACCTGGAGGAGTATAAGGTGGGTTTTACTTATCATCAAAAAGATGGTGCAACCTATCTCTTCTTTGAAAACAAAAAATCGTCCCCTGGTAGAAAAGGCTCTCAAAGATATGCTGGCAGACATCACGAAAAGCCCAGAAAAATTGGAAGAGTTTGCGAAAAAGGTGCTGAAGAAACCACATGAAATGACTCCTGAAGACAAAATCAATTACTATAAGACAAATAAGGTCTATAAAGGAACGATGCCAGTAGTTACGAAGGAGATTGGAAAGGAGAAGACACGATGATTAGAAAACCTATATGGCCCTACCTGGTGGTGGGGCTATTTTCATTTGTTATTTTCCAGTCCTTTTACCATTACTACCAACTTTCGACTGCAGCAGTACCTTTCATGGGAATGTTGCGGCTTCGTTGGTTGCTAGAACACTGGAAACGCTTCTCTTTTGGTGTTTTCTTTGATTCAGGAGCCTTATATGCAGGGTTGATTGGATTTGGTCTCCCAATGCTTGTATATACTTCTATCGATAAGAATTTATATCGTCAGGGAGAAGAACAAGGTAGTGCTCGTTTCGCGACTTTGAAGGAAATGAGACGGTTTGAAGACGTTGATTTTGAGAAGAATATGATTTTTTCAAAACAGGTCAAAATGGGACTATTTAATTTTCGCTTAGCCTATAATGTCCAGCTTAATAAAAATGTGATTGTCATTGGTCTTCCAGGAGACGGTAAAACCTTTACTTTTGTATTGCCAAATTTAATGCAGATGAACTCAAATTTTGTTGTGACAGATCCTAAAGGAAACCTGGTACACGAAGTTGGGAAGATGCTTGAGAAAGCTGGCTATGCTGTTAAAATCTTTGATTTGATTCGACTCAAGAATTCAGATCGGTTTAATCCTTTTCATTACATGAAGTCTGAGCTAGATATTGATCGTATCTCTGAAGCAATTACTGAGGGAACGAAGAAGAGTGAGCATACTGGAGAGGACTTCTGGGTTCAAGCAGAGTTGATGCTGCAACGTGCATTGATTGGTTATCTCTATTTTGACTCTAAGGATCCTGAAACTGGAGTCCAGTTATATATGCCAAACCTGGGGCACGTTGCGGATCTATTAAGAAATATGTATAGAGAGGATCCAGATGTACCAAGCCCTGTTGAGCAAATGTTTGAAGAATTGAACGAACATCAACCCAACAACTATGCTTATAAACAGTGGAAATTATTCCAAAACTTCAGAGGCGAGACAAGAAACAGTGTGGTAGCGATTTTGTCTTCTCGCTATTCTATCTTCGATCATGAAGATGTACGAAACTTGATCAGTGAGGATACCATGGAAATGGATACCTGGAATACGAAAAAGACAGCCGTTTTTATTGCTATTCCTGAAACCAATAACGCCTTTAATTTTCTTTCCTCAATCTTGTTTGCGATTGGATTTGAGGTTCTCACACATAAGGCTGATGATATCCTGCAAGGGAAAGTACCTGGCTACAGTAGAAAAAATCTTCGCCACATTCAGTTTATCTTCGATGAGTTTGCACAAATTGGTCGTATTCCAAACTTCGCCCAGGTTCTCTCTTCTATTCGTAGTCGTGAGATGTCTATTAAGATTATCATTCAAGCTGTCAATCAGCTAGAATCACTTTATAAAAGTGATTGGAAGACCATCTTTAATAACTGTGCTACTCACCTATTTTTAGGGACAAATGACAAGGATACGATGGAATACTATTCTACAAGGTCAGGTAAGCAGACTATACGTACTCGATCCACCTCAAAATCGCATAGTTATCGGAATGGATCATCAAGTGAAAATAAACAAATTCAAGGTCGTTCACTTCTAACTCCAGATGAAGTCGCAAGAATTGGGGTAGAAGAAGGATTGGTCTTTATTTCTAAACAAAATGTCTTCAGAGATAAAAAAGCAAGTGTCTATGATCATCCTAGAAAAGATGAGATTGCAAGTTCTCCTGAAGACAAAGAAAACTGGTACGAATATACTCGAAAAGGGACAGATACCGATGGCTTGCTTCTATATGCCAACGATTTGACTCCGCAGCTAAAAGAGTTATTCGTGGCCTAACATACAGAAAGGATAGTAGGATGGAAACACCAAAAATACAATTAGGATATCTGGAGAGTATCTCACAAGTTTTAGCACTAAAGCCAGAAAATTTAACTATAGAACGTTATGCTATTTGGCAGCTATTCAAACAGACAGATGAGGAGACTTTCTATCAATTAGCTCATCATCTTTTTGTGACAACGAATCAGGAAGACTCATTAGTTGTTAGTAAACTAGATGCAACTCCTGAAGGATATCGTTTATTCAAGGAATTGGTCGAGGAGGAAACAGGATGGTTTTAACAAAAGCACAGGCAAAATCGCTGGATATTTTAGAAGTAGCTCGTAGTCTCGGAATGGAAATGAAGAGAAAGTCACACCGAGAGTATTATTGGGCCGAACACGACTCGTTTAAGATTGATACTGTGAAGAATACCTGGCATTGGTATTCTCAAAACATCTTTGGTGATACCATCAATCTCGTGCAACAAATGCGAAATGTCAGCTATAAGGAAGCCATGGTATTCTTAGAGACAGGATCCTTTCCTGAAGCAAAACCCGTAGAGGAAGAGCGAAAACCTTTCAACTATACATTAGCACCTTACGAACAACCATTTGTAGAGGCTAGAACCTATCTCAAGGAGATTAGAGGTCTCTCTGATGATACAATCGACTTCTTCCTGGAGAAGGGGGTATTAGCCCAAGCTAAACGTAAGGATAAAGATGGTGTTATAGAAGATGTCTTGGTTTTTAAATACTTAGATAGAAATCAGCAACTGGTAGGTGCGAGCCTTCAGGGACTTGTTCCTGATCAAGAACGTCATCCTGGTAAGGGATACTTGAAACAAATTATGTATCAATCAGAATCTATCAGTGGTTTAAACGTTTCTATAGGCTCTCCTAAGCGTTTAATTGTGGCAGAGGCACCAATTGATTTGATGAGCTATTATGAGCTTTATAAGGGCGAATTAAACGATGTTAGACTAGTTGCGATGGAAGGATTGAAAGAGGGAGTATTATCCCACTATGTTCTTGAAATATTACAGGAGCGAGGGGAACTTGCGATGGATGAAAGGGATTATACCAAGTCTAGTGAACTAACACGTACATCTAGATTTTTATCTGTTGCAGCAGAAATCTCTACACTTTTCCACGATCACAAATACGATGATCTCATCACGCTGGCAGTTGATCGTGATAAAGCAGGTACAGATTTTATCACCAAACTACGGGAGAAGAAAATTCCAGTTGTCGATGCAAGACCACCAAAACGTGAAGGTCAGGAGAAGACAGACTGGAATGAAATCCTGAAGCAGGAAAAACATCCTCTAGATAATCAAGAGTCTATTGCTAATACAGAGGAGAATGCTGGAAGAATGATGAGCTATGAAGAGGTAAAACGGGAAAACGAAGCATTAACTAAGAAATTAAATAATCGGGTTCAATCTGGAGAATTATCAATCGAATTTGCACCAGATTTCTATCTGTATGATGTCTTTGCGAAGTTAGGAAATAGCCATCCTACAAAATATCTCAATGATAAGCGAATGGAAGTGCTGTACCCCATTCACTCTCTTTTGACTTCTATTGATAATCAAACGATTGATTTATACAAGAAAAAAGGGACTCCTGAGCAGGATTCCTTGTATCAAGCATTGAAACCTCATCAGAGAATTCTGGGAGTAGATATTTCAACTCAGTTTATTGGTGAACTTGCTATAGCAGCCTACAATACTAACAAGCAGATAGAGAGCCTTTCTAGTGACAGTTTTGGCGTCTATTTTGGTGAAAGAACCCTTGATAATTTATCACAATCGGTTGGGCAAATGCTAGAGTATCCATTGATTGAATCTGGGACAATAGACTTTGCCTATGGTTTTGTGATAACACCAAATACATTGTTCCACTATCTGGAAGAGCAAGAGGGAGAAGTGGTTTTAAATCATGAATTGTTGGATAACTTAATGTCACGTCTTGATACTCAGTCCATTAAGATAATAGAGGCTTCAGAAGAAAAAGAAAAGTCCCTTGATAATTATCAAGAGACTAACACTGGGGGCGAACTATTGAATCGCAATTCCAGTTCTTTAGGAGTAGAAACTCCAGGGACAGCACCGCAGCCCGTTGAGAAAAATTCTCAACCTGATTTTCCTGCCAATGTTCGTCTTCATTTTACCATCGATGAGGATCGAATGTCAAATAAAAAATTCAGGAAAAACATGCGGACGTTAAATTTATATGCAAACGCAATGAGGGACTCGGCTCAATGGTATCTAAAAGAAATGTCAGGGACAAGTATCCATTATGTTTATAGGAATCCAGAAGAAAAGCAATTCCAAATTCTAAATGTTAAATTTGACAAGAAAAATTGGATGCACTTAACTGGAGTAACACCTGTATATAATGAGTGGGTAGAACATTTGTCTGAGTCATTCGTTGAAGATGTTGCAGCTGGAAGAGGGCATTTCAAAGATTTAAAATTTGCGAATGGAATGTCGGATAAACTAAAAGTTTTGAACTTATTACCTGAGGTGATAGAGTCAGACTCCTTTGTGTTTAACGATCTTTCATCTGTAAAGAAATTTAATAATCTGGATCTTTCAAAAGCAATTAGACCAGAAGATACTGATTTGTTATTGTTATTCAAAGAAAAGGAATTTACTCATGTCCCTGCATCTTTAATGAGAGTGAAGGGGGATTTAAGTAAACAACTGGAAGATATAGATACTGGCACAATTCTCGGTGTCTATAGAGAAAGAGATGGCCAGATTGAACAGCTATCGATTAATGATGAATATGTTAAAGATGGTGGAGAGGAAATGCTATCTGTCTTGAGAAATAAGCAGTATGAAGAGGTTCCTAAAGAATCTGAACAAACAACTTCAGTAAATACTATAGATAAAACTTCACTTGATTCAGTAACTTTTACTCAAGTTTTGGATACTGTCTATAATTTAGGTGTTCCAAATGACATCTCAAAAACTCCAGAAGAATTTCATAAAGCCTGGGATCAATACCTTGATTATGCTAAGAAATACAATGATAAATTTGATCTGATTGTTGCAGCTGCTGGAGAAGATCATCTCCTAGATATAAATACAGATTTCTATAAAGAATGGCAACAAGATCATATCTATAAGGAAAACTACCATGTACGCCTTCAATGGTCTGAGGAGCGACCAGAAGGCCCTATATTACCCTTTAAAGAAACAGAACTGATATCTTATCAAGATTTTGCTAGGGAGCTATATAAGGCCAACCAGAGCTTCTATCAGTTACATCAGGAAGGGCTAAAACAAGTGACTGGTGGTCACCCAGAAGGCTACATCTCTCCAACTAAGATTCAGTTTAGTATCTACGCTCCCGATGGTGAACTGATCCAGGATAGCATTCGTTACAATATCGGTGAGGAGATTAACCCAATCGCTCATAAAGAAAGACTTGGAACACGAGAAATGAGAGAACACCCAGAATTGATGAAGATAGATGGGACCATATTCACTCAGTATCATCTGGAGAGATTGGCGAGTGAGTTAGATATTTCTCAGTTTAGTTACGCTTTGGAAGATACTCTTTACGCAGAACAACTTTTATCTCAAGTACCTTACGGAGTGTTAGAAAATAGTCCGATTGGTTTTTCGGATAGTAGTCATGATAGTCGTCTTGGATTTATCTCCTTTGATGGAATGGATAGTGTTGAGGTCGAAAATCTATCTGCTTGGTTTGAGAAGTTGGGAGTTAAGGATTCTCCGTTGGAACAAGTAGCTCTTGTAGAAAAATGGCAAAAAGAAATCAAAAGTTTATCAGAAAAAGTTGAACAAACGATCACCACAGTTCGAGAAGAATTTGAGAAATCACAAGAGGAAGAAATCAAACTAGAAGAACAAGCCCACAACAAACAGGAGTTGAAACGTGATGCGGATGCTGACGGTGTTTCTGATGAGGAGGAGTTGCTTCAGGGAACGAATCCGTATGATTTTAGATCGAAACCAGGTTCTAAATCAGAGGTCGATGAGAGTCTACAAGCGGAAGAAATTGTTTTAGCAGCTAGCAGTATTGCAGTCGCAGATTTTATTCAAAATAAAGATATGGCAGGATTAAGTCGTCATCTCAAAGAAGGAATTAAGGAGTTTCTGGACTCAGATAAGTACAAAGACTATCTAACGAAAATGAGCTATCTAAATAATTATTCTAATCGCAACTTACGCTTAATTCTTGCACAAAATCCTGAAGCAAGCCAAGTAGCTTCTTTCAAACAGTGGAAAGAAAACTTTGGCCGCTATGTAAAAAAAGGTGAGAAGGCTTTACGTATTTTTAAACCTATGACGAAAATCAAAAAGGATGAGAACAATCAACCAATATTGGATAAAAATGGGAAACCAGAAACAGTTACATTCTTTGGTTTAGTGCCAGTTTTTGATGTTAGTCAGACAGAAGGAAAGGAGATGCCAAAAGCTGCAGAAGTGAAAGAACAGCTGACTGATTTGGACTATGCAAATCTTTACCGTGCCCTAATGGCTATTGCAAAAGAAAATGATGTATCGGTTCGATTTGAAGAGATGGAAAATAATAAACATGGATATTATTCTGTCCCAGAAAATCAAATTGTTTTACGTAGTAATGAGATGAACAAGGCTCAAATTATTAAAACTTTCTTACATGAGATGGCTCATGCAGAGTTGCATCATGCAGATAATCCTCAAAAAGAAAATCTAACTAGAAGCACAGCTGAACTTCAGGCTGAAAGTGTCGCTTATGTTGTTTCTTCATACTATGGTATTGATACGTCAGAGTACTCCTTTAACTATTTATCTGGGTGGTCTACTGATAAGGAGACACTTGCTGATTTAGAAGCACAGTTGGATATTGTCCAACAAGAAGCTAAAAGTTTAATGGTTCGGATGGATCAAGCATTGGAACAATTAAGATTGAGTCAGGAGAAACAAACGAAGCGCGGTTTTGAACAAAAACTGGAGAAGTTTAAAGATCAGGGCAAGCAAGCTGTCGAAGAACACAAGCAGGAGTTGAAAGCAGATGCACAATCAAAAAAGAGAAGGGTTTCTCGAAATGACCGAACGGGACACCCCAAATAAACCCAAGGTCAAATTAAAAACAAATCATCATCAAGGAGGACAACACTCATGACCAATGAACAAGAAGAACAACTTATCATCATCCTCTCAGACTTTATTCCAATCATGGATGGAGACAGAGTTCAAGGGGTATCGCCAAACGCTAAAGACTTGACTCGCCAAAAAGTTCTGGAGCAACTAGAGGAAGAACAGTCTCAACTACCTGAAGGAGATCCTGCTCTTTTGGAGTGGGAAGAAGAAAATATTGAGCTACTCAAGATGATCACAGATGAAGAATTTCAAGCTGTACTCACTGAAAAAATCTTACTGACAGAAATACAAATTGGGCAGTCTATTTTCCAGCCTCTAACTACTCAACAACTTTCTGTCCTAGCTGAAAAGTTGCAAGGTAAGAAAGAAAAAAGTGTAGAAAATAGTGATAAGCAATCATCTATTTTCAAAAACATCTTCAGTTGGTTGCGATAAATTGTTAGAGGTTGTACTCCAAAAGATATAGGAAAGGGGCTTGGGGATTTCCCCAAAACTGAGAAAATCAAGAAGGAAAACTACAAGGTTCTCCTTCTCTGATTTTTTTAAATTTCGCAAATGGATATCCATTTGCTACGCTTGCCGGAAGGAAGTCAGGGGCTGATGCCTGCCCAGAAAATGCCAGAAATTCTGAGAGAAAGAGGAGAAAGAATAATGCAGAAACGAGAAAATAGGAAACGCTATATACAAAAATTGATACGACTAACACCAGAGGAGGATCGTCAAATTAAAACGGCGATGGCCCAAATGGGAGTTCCATCTTTTCAATACTATGCGAAGAATCAACTGGTGCAAGGAAAAGTCGTGCAAATTGATTTTTCTGAATTGAAAGACCTTCGAGTTGCCATCAATCGAGTGGGAACGAACATCAACCAAATTGCCAAACATGCCAATGAAAATCAAGGGGTTACGACAGAGGAAGTGGCACAAGTTATTGACTATCTATCTGAGTTGAAAGAGATGGTAGCTGCCAAACTTTCTAGCGCAGAAAAACAGAGTCTACAGGAACGGAAACGAACGGTAAGGAGTGATATAGAAGAATGGTAGTTATTAAATCTCCAACTCAAATTAAAACACCAGCTAATTTGAAGAGAGCTGTTAATTATATTCTGAATGAAGCGAAAACTCTTGTATCAGGAACTGCAGAAAGTGATCTTGATTTTCCTCTTGTCTATCATAACGGTGAGCTTCAAATGAAGCTAGTATCTGGCAATGGGATTTCAGATTATAGCGTAGCAGATGAAGAAATGGTCATGACAAAATTGGCTGCAGCCTTTAAAAAAGGAGATGATGACTTGAAAGAATTATCTTCAGGAAAACAAGTATTGGCTCATCACATTATCCAGTCTTTTTCTCCAGATGATAACTTGACCCCTGAGCAAATTCATGAAATTGGCCGCCAAACGATGTTAGAATTGACAGGTGGAAATTATGAGTTTGTGATTGCAACACACACGGATAAAGATCATCTTCATAATCACATCATACTCAATACCACCAATACCTCAACGCTCAAGAAATTTCGCTGGGAAAAGAAAACCCTGAAAAATTTGAGAGCCATTTCGGACAAACATGCGGCACGGTATGGCGCTAAAATTATTGAGCCTACTATGAAAAATTCTTATACAAAGTATTCTGCTTGGCGGAGACAAAATAATTATCGGTTTGAAATCAAGGAACGTCTTGATTTTCTTCTGAAGCACTCTCTTTCGTTGGAAGATTTTAAACATAAAGCAGCTGCACTTGATCTTCAGGTTGATTTCTCTGGTAAATTTGTTAAGTATAAATTACTTGATCAGCCTCAACAAAGAAATGTCCGAGATGATACATTATCGAAGAAAGGACTCTATTCTCTTGAAAAAATAAAAGAGAGAATTTCTAAGAATCAGTTAGTTTTTGATGTGGAGGAATTGAAAGAACAATATCAAGAATCAAAAGAAAAAACGGCAAATGATTTTGAATTGAAATTGGAAGTTGAATCCTGGCAGGTCGAGCAAGAAAGCAAGCAAGGCATTTACGTGCAGATGGATATGGGAGCTTTAAATAGTGGTACCATTTTAATACCTTCTCATAAAGTTGATAAAAATGAGGATGGAAATTATACCATCTATATCAAAGAGAAAGACTATTTTTATTTTCTCAATCCTGATCAATCTCAAAAAAATAGATACATGATGGGCTTGACTGTCGCAAGGCAATTAGCCAAACAAAATGGAGAAACACTTGTAACTAAAAACGCTCAAATTTCCTCTATGCGTGAACTGATTAAGGAATATAATTTCTTAGTCGAGCACGGCGTGACAGATGGAACACAATTTCAACATTTGGAGGAGCGCTTTAATGAAAAGATAGAGGCTACCCAGGAGGAATTAAGACAGCTAGATGAGCGACTTGGACGTTATCATAAAATTGAAGGAGCACTTTTAACCATCCAGCAATCTCCAGAAAATAGTCTTGCGGCGGTACAACTATTGGATGATTTAGGAGTTCCAAAAGATATGGGACTGGAAGATGTCAGTCAACTGATCAAACAATTCCAAATTGAAAAAGGAGCCTTACAAGAATTCTTTGACGATACTCTAAAACATTACACAGATTATAGAGATATTAAGGATCATTTGCGTAGTCGTGAAGAGAAAGTTGACCGACGATTTGAGGATGAAAAAGTCTTGTAGAAGTTTCTGATGTTTTCAATCTAGTCATGATTTCCGTACAGAGAGAACAGTTCTCTTTACATTTGGGGAGATAACCTTTTCTAGGAATTGCTGGCGAAAGGGAAGGAGAAACTTCATTGCGAAATAATCATAAATATAATTATAAACATGTTGACAAATATAATTATAATGGTATAATGGAAGTATAGAAAAACAGGAGGATATCAAATGAAGATTATCACATTTGCCGCTATCAAAGGTGGTGTTGGGAAAACAACTTTAACTTTTAATTATGGGGAATGGTTGGCTAAGAAAGGTCATAAGATTCTCTTTATAGATTTAGACCATCAGTGTAATTTGACTCAGTGCTACAATATTTACGAAAGTAAGAATACGATTGCGAATGCCTTCAAAGGAGGCGACGTGGATATTAAGCAAGTTAAGGAAAATATCAGTCTAATCCCAGGTTCGGTTCAACTTGACTCGGTGGAACGAGATCTAGAGAACAGCGATAAGAAAAATATGCTACTTTATCTTTGGCTAGAGGATAACTACGAAAAGAAGAAGTTGGATCAATTTGACTATATCTTGATTGATTGTAGACCGGATTTTGCGACAGCTACTAAAAATGCTGTTGCGGTTAGTCACGCTATTATTAGTCCCTTGACTCCTTCAGAGTTTGGTTATAATGCTAAATTCAATCTATCAACTCGATTAGAAGCTTTCAGGAAGGATGTAATCGATTATCGTACCAGAGAGTCCTACATTACTGCTGAGTTATATTTTCTAGCAAATATGATTCGACTAAACTATGGATCATCAAGAGAATTACTGGAAGCCCTTGGACTTGAAGCCAAAGAAAAGGGAACAGACAACCTTCTAGGGATTGTACCAGCAAAAGAGCTATTCAATCATTCCACGATTGATAAGGTCTCTATTGCAGATATGAAGGAGAATCCTGATCTTTATCAAAAACATAAAAAGTTTTTTATGGAGTTAGAGGAGACTTTTTCAAGAATTTATGATACAATATAATTATATTTATAAACACAAATACGATTATAAATATAATTATAAGGAGATTATGATGGCATTTACACCGAAAGAAAAAGAAATTTCACAGATTATTGAAGCAACTCATCAACCTGAACAGCTTCCAGATATAGATAGTTTTGAAAGTTTTGAACGTAAGAAGCAATTCCAGTTTACTTTGAAGCCAAGTAATCGGAAAAAGTTAGATCAAGTTGCAAAAGCAGCTGGTGCAAAGTCTGCATCAGATTATCTTGATAAATTAATCGAGAAATTATAGTTATGGATATATTTATAACTATAAACATATCCATAACTACAACTGCTTACTACAAGGAGAAATAATGGATTTAATTACAAGGCTCTTAGCAGAGAGAGAAGGAAAAGTACATGGTGGTATTTATGATATTACACAGAAACGCTTTGCTTATAATTCTAACCGAATTGAAGGAAGTCGTCTGACAGAAGAGCAGACTAGCTTAATTTATGAGACAAAGACGATCGCAAATATTGATGCAAAAGGAATCAAAATTGATGATTTGGTAGAAATGAATAATCATTTTAAATGTTTTGATTATATCTTAGATACCGTTAACGAGCCACTGACAGAGGACTATATTAAAACACTGCATCGTATTCTAAAAAGTGGAACAAGTTCTGAGCATAACCCGGTAGCTCCAGTTGGTCGTTATAAAGTACTGCAAAATGAGGTAGGAAAAATTGCGACAGCTTCTGTTGAACAGACTGAAGATGAGATGCTTTCTTTACTGATTGGCTATGATTTGAAAAAACAAAAAGATTTGAATTACTTAACAAGCTTTCATGCACAATTTGAAAGGATTCATCCTTTCGCAGATGGTAATGGTCGAATAGGTCGATTGCTCTTGTATAAACAATGCTTAAAAGAAGGGCTTACCCCCTTTATTGTGGACGATACGAATAAGGCAACTTATTATTCAGCACTTGAATCCTTTCAGGTTCACGATAACAGACAGCCATTATTTGATTATTTCCAATCTGAGCAACTTTTTTATATGAATTATCTTAAAAATAAAGGATTTGAAGGAGCTATCAATGATGAGAAAGAGGGAGACTTCATAAAAAAGTCAGATAAATTCTAAGAAAAGGTGCAACAGTTTAATCTAAGAGGAGAAAGTCATCCCTGGAAAAACAGTTATATTTATAAATATAATTACAAACATAAATATAACTACAATTATAAAATCTGTTATATTAGTTGTGAGATGATGATTCTGACAACTGTCCTGAGCCTGGTTCTTATATCAGGCTTTTATTTTTACCTTGAAATAGAAACAGTTGAACTTCTGATACTCAATTAAATCACTTTAGTATTTTTCAATAAGAAATAGGGCGTTGATTTTAATTTAAAGAAAGAGCCTATTTTATTCTTGGAACAAAAATAAATTTGAAGACTTGTTTTAAAAATCATACAATTTTCATAAGAATTGAAAGGGAAATGAAAAATTGTATGAAACAATTTGATGAATTGAGATTTAGTAGTCAGGAACAAGAAAAGACAAAACAAAATTTTTTACAGCATATTGCACAGTATGATGAGTCGATAAGCTCTAGTATGAGATCTAAAGGATATCGTTGTAAAAATCAGTCTGAACGTACAGTAGCTTTTACATTTGGAGAAGTGACCTTTTCTAGAAAACGTTGGTATAAGAATGGTGAATGTAGAATACCAGTTGATGAAATGTTAGGCTTAGAAAAGAATGTACGTCATTCACAGGAACTATTGTATCAAGCTGCGGTTCTAGCTACAAAACTACCCTATCGTCAGGTAGGAGAGACAATTGAGATGGTCTATAATGTAACTGTCACTAAAGATACCGTCAATAAGGTTGTTAAATTAGCCAATCAATTACTGGAAGAAAAGGATGATTATCGATTTTTTAAAGAAGAGAAGAAGATTGAAAAAATTAAAGCAGATATCATCTACATAGAGGGAGATGGTGTATATGTGAAAACATCTGAAGATGGTTCTGAAAAAAGGAATATGGATTTATCACATTTTGTAGTTCATACAGGATCAAAACAGATTAGTTCGAATCGTTTTGAGCTAGAAAATAAAAAAGAGCTTATCCGATTGGATAATCGCTCAGCTCGTAGAGAATTGTTGGATTTATTGGAAAATGAATATGAAATTACAAACGAGACCATACTAGTTACTAATTCTGACTGTGGCAAGGGCTATACTCCACATGTATTTACTGAAATTGCTAAATCATTTAATGTTAAGAGGCATGAGCATTTTTGGGACGAATATCACTTGAACAAAGAAATCAAAGAATTTACAAAGTCTTATCCGAGAGAGTTGAGAGAAGACTTATTTCAAGCTATTAGAGAGCATGATAAGAAATTATTAAGGCGTTCACTAGATACTATAGAATCTTTGGTTAGTAGTGAAGAAGGACAAGAAAAATTTGAATATTATTCGAGTAGATTAATTAGAAATTTTCAGTATACGAAACCAGCGGAGATGAGAGGACTTCCAAAGTCAGGTATTGGGATTATGGAGAGCCAGCATAGAAAAATAACGTATAGAATGAAGCATAGAGGGATGTATTGGACAAGTGAAGGTGGGATAGCCGTAGCGAATATGATATTGTTAGAGCGTGAAGGACAATTAAGAGATTTATTTTTTGGAGAATGGAAGGAGGACTATGATAAGTATACGTCATTGGATCATATCAGTGCGGATAGTGTTCGTCCTAAAAATGAGTCTAAAGATTATAAACTCCCCCGTTTACATGAAAGTATAGAAAAGATATTTAAGATGAAATAATATCAGTGCTAATTTCAATGAAAAACAAATATAAATAAGCAAAAATTTCTAGAGAGATTTGGGCTTTTTTGGCGTGGAATAATTGACATTCATCCTGATTCTGGTATAATAGAGATATAAAAAACAACGAAAAAAAGGAGTTGGAAATGAGCCTCCAACTCCGCAGAGTAACACAAATCACACTTGTATTACTCAGTCAACTAAAATGATAGCATAAGAAAAAATCATTGTCAAGGGCTGAGCATACAAAAATGTTTAGCCCTTTCGTGCATCTGCATATGTTTATATGGAATTTTGAAGTTTCTCAAAAATCGCGACACATACGTTGCCATGTTTTTACTTGACAAGTGCTAGTAGAAATAATAGAATAGTAAAAAACCTTTAAAGCAGTCCAGAGAGGCAGCTAAGGTTAGACGGTGAAAGGGTGGAGACTACCCATTTTTCGTGGAACCTTGCTGTTGGCAGGTTCCTTTTTTCGTGGCTTCTGTTGGCCAGACTCTCTCACTAGCAAAGGTAAAAGGAGAAACCTATGCGAGAACATCGTCCAGTCATTGCTCTTGATTTTCCTAGTTTTAAGGCGGTCAAGGAATTTTTAGCTCTTTTTCCAGAGGAAGAAAGCCTTTATCTAAAGGTAGGGATGGAGCTTTATTACGCAACGGGGCCTGAGATTGTGTCTTACTTGAAAGATCTGGGGCACAGTGTCTTTTTGGATCTCAAGCTGCATGACATTCCTAATACAGTCAAGTCAGCCATGAAGGTCCTGTCTCAGCTTGGTGTGGATATGACCAATGTTCATGCTGCTGGAGGTGTAGAGATGATGAAGGCTGCGCGTGAAGGTCTTGGAAGTAAGGCCAAATTGATTGCTGTCACTCAGCTAACATCAACCTCAGAAGCTCAGATGCAGGAGTTTCAAAATATCCAAACAAGTCTGCAAGAGTCTGTGATCCACTATGCCAAGAAGACAGCTGAAGCGGGATTAGATGGTGTTGTTTGCTCGGCTCAGGAAGTGCAACTCATCAAGCAGGCCACTAATCCAGATTTTATCTGTCTAACACCGGGCATTCGTCCTCAGGGAGCTGCTGTTGGAGACCAAAAACGCGTCATGACACCTGCTGATGCCTATCAAATCGGTAGTGACTATATCGTAGTGGGACGTCCCATTACCCAAGCTGAGGATCCTGTTGCAGCTTATCATGCTATCAAAGATGAATGGACACAGGACTGGAATTAAAGAACTAGATTAGAAAAATAAAAGGAGAATACCATGACACTTGCTAAAGATATCGCTAGCCACCTCTTGAAAATTCAAGCCGTTTACCTCAAACCAGAGGAACCTTTCACTTGGGCATCTGGTATCAAGTCGCCGATTTACACTGATAATCGTGTGACCCTTGCCTATCCAGAAACTCGTACTCTCATTGAAAATGGTTTTGTAGATGCTATCAAAGAAGCCTTTCCTGAGGTTGAGGTGATTGCAGGAACTGCGACAGCTGGGATTCCACACGGAGCCATCATTGCTGACAAGATGAATCTGCCATTTGGCTATATTCGTAGCAAACCAAAAGACCACGGAGCTGGTAACCAAATCGAAGGCCGTGTAGCTCAAGGTCAAAAAATGGTAGTGGTCGAAGATCTTATTTCAACAGGTGGTTCTGTTCTTGAAGCAGTATCAGCAGCCAAGCGAGAAGGAGCAGATGTTCTTGGAGTTGTAGCGATTTTCAGCTACCAATTGCCAAAAGCAGATAAGAACTTCTCAGATGCTGGTGTTAAGCTGTTAACACTTTCTAACTACAGTGAACTCATTCACCTAGCTCAAGAAGAAGGTTACATCACACCAGAAGGCTTAGATCTCCTAAAACGATTTAAAGAAGACCAAGAAAATTGGCAAAATGCCTAAAACATAGAAAATCAGGTAGTCATTAGGATTACCTGATTTCTTTTTGTGATGTTATTGGATG
>NZ_AEDV01000026.1 GCF_000148545.1 Streptococcus mitis SK597
CAAGAGGCAGGTAAGGAAGGTCAAGCACTTGTTCAAGATCAATTACCTGAGTATAAGGTGACTGAGGGAACCCTTGTTGAAGAATCAACTACAGAACTGGACTACAAAACTGAAACGACTGAGGATCCAACTAAGTATACAGACGAAGAAACTGTCCTAAGAAATGGTGAAAAAGGAAGTCAAGTTACAAAAACAACCTATAAAACGGTAGAAGGTGTCAAAACTGACCAAGTTCTTTCAACCGGTACGGAAGTGACCAAGGAGCCTGTAAATCAACAGGTAAGCCGTGGTACAAAACCAATTGAAGGAACTCTTGTAGAGGAAAGCCTTGAAAAGATTCCATTTAAAGAAACGATTGAAGAAGATGATCAACTGAAAAAAGGTTTAGAAGTTGTAGCTCAAGAAGGTAAAGAAGGTCAGAAAAAAATCACTAAGACCTTTAATACTATCAAAGGAGTTAAGACTGAGGATGCACCAAAAGTAACAGAAGAAGTCCTTGAGGCCCCTCAAGACCGAATTTTGAAACGTGGTACCAAGACCTTTGAAAAACCAGTATTGACCCTCACTGCAGTTGAATCTAAGGATTTGAAACGGATTTCAGATGTTAAATACAGTCTAGAAAATCCAAGCAAGGCGGCCATTAAATCTATCACCTTAACTCTGAAAAAAGGTGATGAGATTGTGAAAACATTGAATGTTTCACCTGACAACTTAACAGCTAGCCTGACAGATTTGCAATACTACAAAGATTATAAGATTGAAACTAAGATGGTTTATGATCGTGGTGAAGGCGATGAGGAAGTAGTTCTGAATGAAGAACCTCTAAGAATTGACCTCAAAAAAGTTGAAATCAAAAATATCAAGGAAACAAGCTTGATGAGTGTGGACGCTGACGGTAATGAAACAGATACTAGTTTGCTTACAGAAAAACCAGCTGATGTTGCTCCGCTTTATCTACGAGTTACAACTCACGATAACAAGGTTACACGACTTGCTGTTGACAAGATTGAAGAAGTAGAAAAAGATGGAAAAACTTTATATAAAGTTATTGCCAAAGCACCAGACTTAGTTCAACGTAATGCAGATAACACACTTAGCGAAGAGTATGTTCATTACTTTGAAAAACAAAAAGCACACGAAGGTGATGTATATTATAGCTTTGACGACCTTGTAAAAGCTATGCAAAAAGACCCGACTGGCACATTTAAGCTTGGTAGCAATATCAATGCTGCTAACGTTAAACCAGCAGGAAAATCTTATGTTACTAATGCTTTTAAAGGAACATTAACAAGCACTGACGGTAATAAATTTACCATTAGCAATATGAACAGACCTTTATTCGGTGATATTGTCGGTGGTACTGTTAAAGATTTACTACTTGAAAATGTAAATATCGACATGTCAGGGACTGATAGGATTGCACCGATAGCAAATGTTATCAAAAATAATGCGACTGTAGAAAACATTAAAGTAACAGGTAACGTTGTTGGTAATAATGATGTATCTGGTGTTATCAATAAAATTGATGGTAGTGGAAAATTAAGTAACGTTGCATTTATCGGTAAAGTACACGCTGCTGGAAATCGAGGTGGTTACTTAACAGGTATCGTCGGTGAGAACTGGAAAGGTATTGTAGAGAAAGCTTATGTTGATGCTGAAATCACAGGTAACAAAGCTAAGGCTGCCGGAATTGTATATTCATCTCAAAACGGTGGTAATAACAATACTTTAGGTAAAGAGGGTACTCTTCGAAACTCTGTAGCAAAAGGCTCGATTGAACTCAAAGAAGCAGTTATGTCTGGTGGATTGCTAGGGACTAACTGGGCACTAGGTGCTATAGAAGACAACATCACTATGATGAAAGTTAAGACTGGTGAAATGGTCTTTGGTCACTCTGATATTGATGCTGATGATTACTTTACATACTCTAGAACGAAGCGCAACTTCAGTGTTGAGGGTGTAAGTGAAGGTAAAACAACTTATAATAATTCTAAAAAAATTCCTAGCATAACTAAAGAAAAAGCTGATGAATTAATCGCTAAAATGGGAATCACTGCTGATAAATTCGAAAGCACACTTCCTGTTGAAGACAAACTGAACAATATTGTAAGTAAAGCTAATCAATACAAAAATATTGATGACTACGATGCTTCTCGTGAGCTTGCTTACCGTAACATCGAAAAACTTCAACCATTCTACAATAAAGAATGGATTGTAAATCAAGGAAATAAATTAGCTACTGATAGTCCATTAATGACTAAAGAAGTATTGTCTGTTACGGCGATGAAAGGCAATGACTTTGTCACAGACCTTACAGATGCTGACCATATTTTAGTTCACTACGCAGATAAGACAAAAGACATCTTTACAATTTCACCGAAAGAATCTAAAGTTAAACAAGTGAAAGAATACAGTGTCGCTGAGCTTGGTGAAGTTGTTTACACACCAAACATTGTTGTTAAAGATCGTGCTGACTTAATCAGTGCTATTGAAAGCAAATTAAGTCCAGTTGAATTGCAATCTGACCCGATTTACCAACACTTGGGTAGAACTGGTCCTAACAAAGTCAATGCAATTAAGGATTTGTACTTAGAAGAAAGCTTCAAGTATGTTAAAGATAATCTGACTCAATTCGTTACGAAGTTAGTGGAAAATGAAGATCACCAGCTTAACACAGATGAAGCTGCTAAACGTGCCTTGATTAAGAAAATTGATGACAATAAGGCTGCCGTTCTTCTTGGATTAACTTACCTAAATCGTTACTACGGTGTTAAATTCGATGACTTTAATATTAAAGAATTAATGCTATTCAAACCTGACTTCTACGGTAAGAATGTTGGTGTGTTAGACTTCTTGATTAAGGTCGGTTCTAAAGAAAGTAACATTAAAGGTGATAGAACTTTAGAGGCTTATCGCGAAACGATCGGTGGAGTTATCGGTATAGGCGAGTTAAACAGTTTCTTAGACTATAATATGCGTCTATTTACAAGTGATACAGACTTAAACGATTGGTTCATAAAAGCAACTAAAGATAATGTATATATCGTTGAACCAAAAACAACAACTCCTGAATTTGCTGATAAGAAGCACAGAGCATACGAAGGATTAAACAACGACATGCATGGTAAGATGATTCTACCACTTCTTAACTTGAAAGATGCTCACATGTTCTTAATCTCAACATATAACACTATGGCTTACAGTTCATTTGAAAAATACGGTAAGAATACTGCAGAAGAACGCGAAGCATTCAAAGCTGAAATCAATAAAGTCGCTAAAGGTCAACAAAATTACCTAGACTTCTGGTCTCGCTTATCATTAGATAAAGTTCGTAATCAACTGCTTAAGAGCAATAACATGGTTCCAACTCCTGTGTTAGATAACCAAAACTATAAAGGAATCAGCACAGATAAATACGGACATACGAATAGTGGTAAAGACGTAGCACCTATCCGTGAATTATACGGACCAACAGGTCGTTATCATGCAACTGACTGGCGTATGGGAGCTGTAGCTCGTATTTACGGTAACCCTTATAAGGATGATTCAGTCTTCTTCATGGTTACTGATATGATTAGTGACTTTGGTATCTCAGCCTTCACTCACGAAACGACTCACGTAAATGACCGTATGGTTTACTTAGGTGGTTCAAGACACCGTGAAGGTACTGACCTAGAAGCATTTGCACAAGGTATGTTACAATCACCTGCTGAAACAAGTCCAAACGGTGACTTCAAAGCACTTGGATTAAACATGGCCTACGAACGTCCAAATGACGGAAATCAATGGTATAACACAAATCCAAATGACCTTACATCTCGCGCTGAAATCGATCATTACATGAAAGGTTTCAACGATACTCTAATGCTTCTTGATTATCTTGAAGGAGAAGCCGTTCTTGATAAAGGCAGCAAAGAACTAAACAACGCTTGGTTCAAGAAAGTTGCTAAGAAACTACGTAACGCTAATACGAAGAACCAATACGATGAGGTTCGTGATTTGAATGCAGAAGAAAAAGAATATAACTTAACTTCTGTTAACGATTTAGTAGACAAGAACTTCATGACCAAACACGGTCCTGGTAATGGTACTTATGACCCAACTGGATTTGGCTCTGCCTATGTAACGGTGCCTATCACTGCTGGTATCTATGGTGGTAATACAAGTGAAGGAGCTCCAGGAGCAATGTCATTCAAACATAACACATTCCGTATGTGGGGTTACTTTGGATATGAAAAAGGCTTCCTAAATTATGCTTCTAACATGCTGAAAAATGAGTCTAAAAAAGCTGGCCATGCTACTCTAGGTGATGACTTTATCATTAAGAAAGTTTCTGAGGGTAAATTTAATACTCTAGAAGATTGGAAGAAATCATACTTCAAAGAAGTTGTTGGTAAAGCGAAAGCAGGATTTAACCCTGTTACAATCGACGGTACTACATACAGTAGTTATGATGACTTGAAGAATGCATTTGCTGCAGCTGTTGATAAAGATAAAGCTACTCTTAAAAATGGATCAGTTAAATTTGATAATACTGTTGCACTTAAAGAAAAAATCTTCAAGAAGCTTCTTCAACAAACAAACAGCTTTAAAACTTCAATCTTTAAATAATTGAAATCTCTCATCTGCTTTGCGGATGAGGGTTTTCTTATTTTGTGCTATACTTAAGGTATGCATAGAAAAACAGTGATTGATTTTAGGGCTTTGGGGGAGAGATACACCTTTACCAAGCCTATTAAAGAGTTAAAAACCAGAGATTTAGCAGAAGTGGCAGACTTGTTGTCACAAGTGGAAAGCTACCGAGAGCAGGGTTACTATGTGGTGGGCTATGTCAGCTACGAGGCTGCACCTGCTTTTGAGGAGAAATTAGCAGTTCATAAGGCACCTTTACTGGACGAGTATTTGCTTTACTTTACTGTTCACGATAGGGTGGAGACCTCCCCTATTCCTCTGACTTATGATGAGGTTGATTTGCCTTCAAATTGGCAGGAAGTAACGTCAGCAGTAGACTATGAAAAGGCTATTGCCCAGATTCACCATCATTTGCGGCAGGGAGATACCTATCAGGTCAACTACACCGTCCAACTAAAACAAGATTTAAGTGCCAATCCTTTTGCCATCTACAATCGTATGGTGGTAGAGCAGGAGGCGGGCTACAATGCCTATGTTGAACATGACGAGATGGCAGTGATTTCCATGAGTCCAGAGCTCTTTTTTGAGCAAAATGACCGCGAATTGACAACGCGACCAATGAAGGGAACGACTCAGCGTGGGGTAACTGACCAAGAAGATCTTGAACAGGCCAGTTGGTTGGAACAGGACCCTAAAAATCGCTCTGAGAATATGATGATTGTGGACCTCTTACGCAATGATATGAACCGTATTTCTGAGGTGGGGAGCGAGCACGTGGAGCGTTTGTGTCAAGTGGAGCAGTATTCCACTGTTTGGCAGATGACTTCGACTATAAAGAGTCAGTTACGAGAGGATGTGGACCTTGTAGAAATATTTCGTTCTCTCTTTCCTTGCGGTTCCATAACGGGAGCTCCAAAAATTGCGACTATGGAAATCATTAAGGACTTGGAGCCACAACCGCGCGGAGTCTACTGTGGAACGATTGGTCTCTTGCTTCCAAATGGGCGACGGATTTTCAATGTAGCCATTCGGACCATTCAACTGCATCAAGGGAAAGCCATCTATGGAGTAGGTGGCGGTATTACATGGGATAGCACTTGGGAATCTGAATACCAAGAGGTTCATCAAAAGGCGGCAGTTCTTTATCGTAAACAAGCTCGTTTCCAAATAATTACAACTGGAAAAATCAGTCAGAAGAGCTTGTTGTTTGAAGAACAACATTTGGAAAGACTGAGAAAAGCTAGTCGATATTTTGCTTATCCTTTTGACCCAGAAATTTTGAGACAAAAGATTGAAGCAGAGTGTCAGACTTGTGATGTTAATCAAGATTACCGCTTGCGAATTAGCCTTAGCAAGTCTGGAGAGATAGAAGTCAGTCTTCAAATATTGGAACCTTTCAGTCCGACATTCTGCAAAGCCAAACTTTGCCTTCAGGAAGCTAATTTGCAACATGCCTTTACCTACTTCAAAACAAGCCACAGACCTCACTTGATCCTAGGGAAACAAGAGAAAATTTATCACAATAAGTCAGGAGAACTGCTTGAAACCTCTATTGGAAATTTGGTTCTGAAAATCGCTGGGAAACTCTACACACCGCCTATCCGATTGGGAATCTTACCAGGAATTTATCGTCAGCATTTGTTAGAAACAGGACAGGTAGAAGAGAAAATCTTGACCTTGGCAGATTTAGCACAAGCTGAAGCTATTTACGGTAGTAATGCAGTGAGAGGCTTGTATGAGTTGAGCCTAGAGGAGAACTAGATGAAACTGGTATTTTTACACGGTTTAGGGCAGTCAGCGGAGTCTTGGAAAGAATTTCGGAATCATTTGAAGGATAAGCTCACAAATGTTCTTGAATTGCTGAAATAAGTTTGATAAAATAATGTTGAAATCGATAACATTGTTATAGGAGAAAGAAATGAACAAACGTCTATTTTTAAAAATGAGTCTGGCTATCTTGCCAGTTTTAGCTTTGTTTTCACAGCCTGTGTCAGCAGAAGAAAACATTCATTTTTCTAGCTGTAAGGAAGCTCGGGCAAATGGATACTCGGATATTCACGAGGGAGAACCGGGATATTCTGCCAAGTTAGACCGTGATCATGATGGTGTGGCTTGCGAATTGAAAAATGCCCCTAAGGGTGCTTTTAAATCAAAACAAGCGGCTACAACTCAAACTGATACAAGTTCAGCAACAACAAGTGGTTGGGTTAAGCAGGACGGTGCTTGGTATTACTTTGATGAAAATGGAAATTCAGTGAAAAATGCTTGGCAGGGAAGCTATTATCTGAAAGCAGACGGAAAAATGGCCCAGAGCGAATGGATTTATGATGATTCTTATCAAGCTTGGTATTACTTGAAATCAGATGGATCTTATGCTTACAGTACATGGCAAGGAGCTTACTACCTTAAATCAAACGGAAAAATGGCTAAAGGTGAATGGGTTTATGACTCTTCTTACCAAGCTTGGTATTACTTGAAATCAGATGGATCTTATGCTTATAGTGCATGGCAAGGCAATTACTATTTGAAATCAGATGGTAAAATGGCTAAAAATGAGCGAGTTGATGGAGGCCGTTACTATGTAGATGCTTCAGGTCTCTGGAAACCATAAATCAGATAAAATTTAGAAAGTTAATGCAAACCTTTGCATAAGTAACTGAATTTTGTTATACTATTACTGTAAGCATTTTCAGTTAATTCATAATGAAAAAGGAGAATATGATGAGTCAAAAGATTATTGGGATTGACCTTGGTGGGACTTCTATCAAATTTGCAATCTTAACAACAGCAGGAGAGATCCAAGAAAAATGGTCTATCAAGACTAACATTTTGGATGAGGGAAGTCATATCGTAGATGATATGATTGAGTCTATTCAACACCGTTTGGACTTGCTTGGATTGGTAGCAGCGGACTTCCAAGGTATTGGAATGGGATCACCGGGTGTGGTTGACCGTGAAAAAGGGACTGTTATTGGTGCCTACAACCTCAACTGGAAAACCCTTCAACCAATCAAAGAAAAGATTGAAAAAGCCTTGGGCATTCCATTCTTCATCGATAATGATGCCAACGTGGCAGCTCTTGGTGAGCGCTGGATGGGTGCTGGTGATAACCAACCAGATGTTGTCTTTATGACACTCGGTACTGGTGTTGGTGGTGGTATTGTCGCAGAAGGCAAATTGCTTCACGGTGTTGCTGGTGCAGCAGGTGAGCTTGGCCACATCACTGTTGACTTTGACCAACCAATCGCATGTACTTGCGGTAAGAAAGGTTGCCTTGAGACAGTTGCTTCAGCAACAGGGATTGTCAACTTGACTCGTCGCTATGCCGATGAGTACGAAGGCGATGCAGCCTTGAAACGCTTGATTGATAATGGAGAAGAAGTAACTGCTAAGACTGTCTTTGATTTGGCAAAAGAAGGAGACGACCTTGCCTTGATCGTTTACCGTAACTTCTCACGTTACTTGGGAATCGCTTGTGCTAACATTGGTTCAATCCTAAACCCATCAACAATCGTTATCGGTGGTGGTGTGTCAGCTGCAGGAGAATTCCTTCTACAAGGTGTTCAAAAAGTTTACGATGAAAATAGTTTCCCACAAGTACGCACATCCACTAAATTAGCTCTTGCAACTCTAGGAAATGACGCTGGAGTTATCGGAGCAGCATCACTTGTATTGCAATAAGATAATGAGAGAGGAAAAATGCTAACCTAGAGTTAGTAATGTTCCTCTTTTCTTTTTTATGCTATACTAGTTAGGAAATAAATGAGGTGAGAGTAAATGACAAAAGCAGATACGATTTTTAAAGAGAATATTGAACGCATTCTAAAGGAAGGTGTTTTCTCAGAGCAGGCTCGTCCTAAGTACAAGGATGGGACTGTTGCCAACTCCAAGTATGTAACGGGTGCATTTGCCGAGTATGATTTGGCTAAGGGCGAATTTCCCATCACAACCTTGCGTCCCATTGCAATTAAATCCGCCATCAAGGAAGTACTTTGGATTTACCAAGACCAGTCTAATAGCTTAGAAGTGCTTAATGACAAGTACAATGTTCACTACTGGAATGACTGGGAAGTGGGAGATACGGGAACTATTGGTGAGCGTTACGGGGCGGTCGTTAAGAAACACGACATCATCAATAAGCTTCTCAAGCAGTTGGAAGCCAACCCTTGGAACCGTCGCAATATCATTTCGCTCTGGGATTACCAAGCTTTCGAAGAAACAGATGGGCTGCTCCCATGTGCCTTTCAGACTATGTTTGATGTCCGCCGTGTAGATGGAGAAATCTATCTGGATGCGACCTTGACCCAGCGTTCGAACGACATGTTAGTTGCCCACCATATCAACGCTATGCAGTACGTGGCTCTTCAAATGATGATTGCCAAGCATTTTGGCTGGAAGGTTGGGAAGTTCTTCTACTTCATCAACAACCTCCATATCTATGATAATCAATTTGAACAAGCTCAGGAATTGCTTCGTCGTGAACCGTCAAACTGCCAACCTCGTTTGGTATTGAATGTGCCAGATAAGACCAATTTCTTTGATATTAAAGCAGAAGACTTTGAGTTGGTGGATTATGACCCTGTCAAACCACAGTTGAAGTTTGACCTAGCTATTTAATACTCTTCGAAAATCTCTTCAAACCACGTCAGCGTCGCTTCATCTACAACCTCAAAACCATGTTTTGAGCTGACTTCGTCAGCCTTATATATGACCTTAAAGCAGTGCTTTGAGCAACCTGCGGCTAGCTTCCTAGTTAGTATAAAAGAATAGAAAAAAGAAGTTGAGACAATGAATCCCAACTTCTTTTATTTCTTAACGTGATACGCGGCGGCGAGCTGCTTTTTTACGGTTTTCTTCGATGAAAGCTGCTTTTTGTTCTTCTGGTTCGATTACTTTCTTTTTAAATGCGTATACCGCGCCTGCAAGTGCAGCGACAGTTCCTGCGACACCTGTTACAAGACCTTTAGCGAATCCTTTAGCCATGAGTCTTCCTCCTTTATATTCTCAATCAGCCAGCCTCCTCAAGAGGTCACATTTTTCTGACTGACCTTTTTGTGTTATAATAATAGTAACGAAAAAATGGGAATTTTTCAAGGAAAAAAGATGAAAACAAAAATAATTGTGATTGTTGGACCGACTGCTGTTGGAAAAACAGCCCTTGCCATTGAAGTGGCCAAGCGTTTTAATGGCGAAGTGGTTAGTGGAGATAGCCAGCAAGTCTATCGAGGACTTGATATTGGGACGGCTAAGGCTAGTCCAGAAGAGCAGGCAACTGTTCCTCATCATTTAATCGATGTTAGAGAGGTAACCGAGTCTTACTCGGCTTTTGATTTTGTTTCAGAAGCTAAGATAGCTATTGAGGATATTCACAGCCGTGGCAAGCTAGCCATTATCGCCGGTGGGACTGGACTTTATATCCAGAGCTTGCTAGAAGGCTACCACCTGGGTGGGGAGACTCCCCATGAGGAGATTTTGGCCTATCGGGCTAGCTTGGAGCCTTATACAGATGAGGAATTAGCCTATCTTGTGGAGCAAGCAGGTCTTGAAATTCCTCAGTTTAATCGTCGTCGTGCTATGCGTGCCTTGGAAATTGCCCATTTTGGTCAGGATTTGGAAAATCAAGAGACCTTGTATGAGCCATTGATTATCTGCTTGGATGATGAACGCAGTCAATTATATGAACGTATCAATCACCGAGTGGACCTGATGTTTGAGGCTGGGCTTTTAGATGAGGCCAAGTGGCTCTTTGACCATTATCCAGATGTGCAGGCTGCTAAAGGGATTGGTTACAAGGAACTCTTTCCTTACTTCCGTGGAGAGCAGACCTTGGAGGAAGCCAGTGAGAGTCTCAAACAGGCTACCCGTCGTTTTGCCAAGCGTCAGTTGACCTGGTTCCGTAATCGCATGCAGACCACCTTTTATCAGATTGGAGAGTCTGGTGTAAAAGATCGCATTTTAAGCCAGATAGAGGAGTTTTTAGATGATTGAAACGGAGAAAAAAGAGGAGCGAGTCCTGCTGATTGGTGTGGAATTGCAGGGTATGGACAATTTTGACCTCTCCATGGAAGAATTGGCCAGTTTAGCGAAAACGGCAGGGGCAGTCGTTGTAGATAGCTACAGACAAAAACGTGAAAAGTATGACTCCAAGACATTTGTCGGCTCTGGTAAGTTGGAAGAAATTGCCCTCATGGTGGATGCAGAAGAAATCACCACTGTCATTGTCAACAACCGTCTGACCCCAAGGCAAAATGTCAATCTAGAGGAAGTTCTGGGTGTTAAGGTCATTGACCGTATGCAGTTGATTCTGGATATCTTTGCCATGCGGGCTCGAAGTCATGAAGGAAAGCTCCAAGTCCACCTAGCACAACTCAAGTACCTCTTGCCCCGCTTGGTTGGTCAGGGGATTATGCTCAGCCGTCAGGCGGGGGGAATTGGTTCCCGTGGACCTGGTGAAAGCCAGCTGGAGCTGAACCGTCGTAGCGTTCGCAATCAAATCACGGATATCGAGCGCCAGCTCAAGGTGGTTGAGAAAAATCGTGCAACTGTCAGAGAAAAACGTCTGGAGTCCAGCACTTTTAAGATTGGTTTGATTGGTTATACCAATGCTGGGAAATCAACCATCATGAACACCTTGACTAGTAAGACCCAGTATGAGGCGGACGAGCTGTTTGCGACTTTGGATGCGACGACTAAGAGTATTCATCTAGGAGGCAATCTCCAAGTAACTTTGACTGATACGGTTGGCTTTATCCAAGATTTACCAACAGAGTTGGTATCCAGTTTCAAGTCTACCTTAGAAGAAAGCAAGCATGTGGACCTTCTGGTTCATGTGATCGATGCCAGCAATCCTTACCACGAGGAGCATGAAAAAACGGTTCTGTCCATCATGAAAGACTTGGACATGGAGGATATTCCTCGCCTGACCCTCTATAATAAAGCGGATTTGGTGGAGGATTTCACGCCTACCCAAACGCCATACGCCCTCATTTCTGCCAAGTCTGAGGATAGTCGTGAGAACTTGCAGGCTTTGTTTTTAGAGAAAATCAAGGAGATTTTTGAAGTCTTTACCCTGCGCGTGCCTTTTTCTAAGTCTTACAAGATTCATGATTTAGAAAGTGTTGCAATTCTGGAAGAGCGCGACTATCAAGATGACGGAGAAGTCATTACAGGCTACATTTCCGAGAAAAATAAATGGAGGTTAGAGGAATTTTATGACTGATATTAAAACGTTGGCTCTAAAATATGGGGGCTATACAAGTCTGGATAAGGTATATCTGGATCAGCTTCTAGCTGGCAAGACAGAGCAGGAGCAGTTGGCTCTCATCACACCTCCGCCTAGCGTGGTCAATGCTTACTTTGCAGAACTTTACCAAAAAAAGAGTCCTCAAGCTGCAACCGATTATTTTGCGGAACTCAGTCAGGAACTGAATCTTTACAATACTGAGCCAAGTTTCACCTTAGAAAACAAGCCCTTTATTCGCCTAAACCTGTCTGGTAAATCCTTTGGTTTTTGTTATGAAAGTGAGGGACTGGGTCGGATTTTCTCTGAAAATGAAGAGGTAATCTCAGATGACTTGTTCTTTGAAATTGCGCAAATTTTCCCCCATCAACTAGTCTTTGAAGAATCTGGCAAGATTTACATGAAGGCTGTTGGAGATGAGGAAGTTGTTAGCATGGAGAGTCTAACAGCTTTGACTGATTTGGAAAGCTTGGCTGATGGTCGCAAGCGTCTTAAAGGTTACAGCCAAGAGGATTTACTGCAAGAAGCTGCTGCTTTTTCTGGCAAGCGCTATTTCCGATCGGAAAACCGCACAGCCATGTTATATATTGATTAATTAGAAAGTATCGAATGGATATTCAATTTTTAGGAACGGGGGCAGGTCAGCCCTCTAAAGCCCGCAACGTTTCAAGTCTCGCCCTGAAACTCTTGGACGAGATTAACGAAGTTTGGCTCTTTGACTGTGGAGAAGGTACGCAAAATCGCATTCTGGAAACCACAATTCGACCACGTAAGGTCAGCAAAATCTTTATCACCCACCTGCATGGAGACCATATCTTTGGCTTGCCAGGTTTCCTTTCTAGTCGTGCCTTTCAGGCCAATGAAGAGCAGACAGATTTGGAAATCTATGGCCCGCAAGGAATCAAGTCCTTTGTCTTAACCAGTCTTCGTGTGTCAGGTTCTCGTCTGCCTTACCGTATTCATTTTCATGAGTTTGACCAAGATTCTCTAGGTAAAATCCTTGAAACCGATAAATTCACTGTGTATGCAGAGGAGCTGGATCATACTATTTTCTGCGTTGGCTATCGTGTCATTCAAAAGGACTTGGAAGGAACGCTGGATGCTGAAAAACTCAAGTCTGCTGGTGTCCCATTTGGCCCACTTTTTGGAAAAATTAAAAACGGTCAGGACGTTGTTCTCGAAGATGGTACTGAAATAAAGGCAGTAGACTATATCTCAGCGCCACGTCCAGGTAAAATTATCACTATTCTTGGTGATACTCGTAAAACTAGTGCCAGTGTTCGTCTGGCTGTCAATGCTGATGTCCTGGTTCATGAATCGACTTATGGCAAGGGCGATGAAATAATTGCTCGTAACCATGGCCACTCAACTAATATGCAAGCTGCACAAGTAGCAGTAGAAGCAGGTGCTAAACGCCTCTTGCTCAATCATATCAGTGCTCGCTTCCTCTCAAAAGATATCAGCAAACTCAAAAAAGACGCTGCTAGTGTCTTTGAAAATGTCCATGTGGTCAAAGACTTGGAAGAAGTGGAAATCTAAAAGATTGAGAAAGGAACAGTATGCCTACTATTCTCATTACTGGAGCTAGCGGTGGCCTAGCCCAAGAAATGGTCAAACTCCTGCCAAATGACCAACTCATCTTGCTTGGTAGAAATAAGGAAAAAATGTCGGAGCTATATGGAAATCATCTACAAGCAGAATTGATTGAAATTGATATTACCGATGACTTAGCCTTAGAATCTCTGGTAACTGACCTCTATCTCCGCTATGGCAAGATTGATGTCTTGATAAACAACGCTGGTTACGGGATTTTTGAGGAATTTGACCAGATTTCTGACCAAGATATTCACCAGATGTTTGAGGTCAATACCTTTGCCCTGATGAATCTATCTCGTCGCCTTGCTGCTCGTATGAAGGAAAGCCGAAAAGGCCATATCATCAATATCGTCAGTATGGCAGGTTTAATCGCTACTGGCAAGTCCAGTCTTTACTCAGCGACCAAGTTTGCGGCCATTGGGTTTTCAAATGCTCTGCGTCTCGAACTCATGTCCTACGGTGTTTATGTAACGACGGTCAATCCAGGACCAATCCGTACAGGATTTTTCGACCAGGCCGACCCAGATGGAACCTATCTCAAGTCGGTTGACCGTTTCCTGCTAGAACCAGATGCAGTGGCTAAAAAGATTGTCAAGATTATAGGAAAAAACAAACGTGAACTTAATCTCCCAGTTTTGTTGAACTTGGCTCATAAGTTTTATACCCTCTTTCCTAAGCTAGCTGATAAGTTGGCAGGGGAGACTTTTAATTATAAATAAAAAGAACCAATATGCAGGTTGTTGCTAGCCTACATATTGGTTCTTATTATTTCTCAACTATCAAACTGGACTTCTTCTAGGAGATAGTCGATAAAGCGTTCGCCCATCTTAGATAGGCTGGTTTTTTCATGCTGGATATAGACCAGCTCAATTGGATCATCAATATCCAGTGGGATAGAAACGATATTGTCTCCGTTGAGGTTGCTGTTCAAAATCCCTGTTGCGATCGTGTATCCGTCCAGACCAATCAAGAGATTAAAGAGGGTAGCACGGTCACTAACCACGATGGATTTCTTGTGGTGTTCTTGGGAAAGAATCTCTTCTGAAAAGTAGAAGGAGTTGTGGGTTCCTTGGTCATAGCTGAGGTAAGGGAAATTCTCCAAATCAGACAGTTTCACCTTGTCTTTCTTTGCCAGAGGATTGGTCTTGCTGACAAAGATATGGGGCTGGGCTGTGAAGAGATGGTGAGCCAGCAGATGGTTGTCATCTAGCATTTTTGTTAATACATCACGGTTGTAGCTGTTTAAGAAGAGGACACCGACCTCACTACGGAAGTTCTTGACGTCATCGATAATTTCCCAAGTCCGTGTTTCACGAAGGAAGAGCTCGTATTTTTCCATGTCGCTTTTCTTGAGCAGAGATACGAAAGCATTGACCACAAAGGCATAGTGCTGAGAGGAAACGCTAAAGAGTTCGCGGTGGGCGACAGGATTTTTATAGCGTTCTTCTAGAAGCTGAGTTTGCTCGACAACCTGACGGGCATAAGAGAGAAACTCCATCCCATCACGGGTCAAGGTGATACCCTTGGGATTGCGGATAAAGATCTCGATGCCCATTTCATTTTCCAAATCTCTCACAGCATTGGAAAGACTAGGCTGCGTGATAAAGAGCTGTTTGGCTGCCTCATTCATGGAGCCAGTTTCGACGATTTTGATAATATAATGTAATTGTTGAATTCTCATGTTTTTATTGTACCACACTTGCGACAGAATCGCCAAAGAAGATAGGAAAATCAGGGTATTGTATGAGTCTCTTCTTGAAAAAAACACAAAATTTTGCTAGAATGAGTTTTATGAAAACATTCTATGATGTGCAGCAATTCCTCAAACGATTTGGTATTATTGTTTATATGGGAAAACGCTTATATGATATTGAACTGATGAAGTTGGAACTATCTCGGATTTACGATGCAGGGTTGATGGATAAATTGGACTATTTAGAGGCAGAAGCAGTTCTTCGCAGAGAGCACAAGGTAGAATTGGATTATATTGAGAAAAATGGAGAAAAGAACTAATGGTTACTTGGATTTTGTGGGCACTTATACTAGCAATGTTGGCATGGATGGGCTTTAATTATCTTCGTATTCGCCGTGCGGCTAAAATTGTAGACAACGAGGAGTTTGAAGCCTTGATTCGTACGGGTCAATTGATTGATTTGCGTGACCCAGCAGAATTTCACAGAAAACATATCCTTGGGGCCCGCAATATTCCTTCAAGTCAGTTGAAGACTAGTCTTGTAGCCCTTCGTAAAGATAAACCTGTCCTTCTTTACGAAAACCAACGTGCGCAACGAGTTACAAATGCAGCCCTTTACTTGAAAAAACAAGGTTTTTCTGAGATTTATATCCTTTCTTATGGCTTGGATTCTTGGAAAGGGAAAGTGAAGACTAGCTAACCTTATTTCCAAATTAGTCGAATGATAGGATGAAGCTATTGTTTTATGGTATAATTAATTTGTATAAAATTTAAGGAGTTCTTAGAACATGAAAGAAAAGAAGAAAAATCCACTTTTTGTGGGTATTTTGTCGATTATTCTTGGTTTGTTATTTCCAATTGTAGGCCTGATTTTGGGGATCATAGGATTGGTCTTGGCTTTTTCATACCAAAAAGAATCTAGACTAGACTATAAAACAGAAAAAATTCTCAACATCGTAGGACTTGTGGTTTCTGTACTTAACTGGATTGTAGCCGTCGCAGTATTTTTTAGATAAGCAATAAACAAAAAGCTTTAAACATAAAGCTTTTTTCTTTTATCCACTTTTCTCTAAGTGATTTTTAATGATTTCCAGTTCCTCTGGATTCAAAGGACGGTAATGGCCTTCTGTTAGTTCTGTGTCTAATGTAAAATCACCGAATTGAACTCGTTTGAGGGAGGTCACCTTGACACCAATCGAGAGAAACATTTTCTTGACCTGATGAAATTTCCCTTCTGAAATGGTGATGGAGGCTCGACTGAGGGAAGGACTTGCAGATAGAATCTCTAGTCTTGCGGGTTTACAGACAGTACCATCTAAAAAGACAATTCCTTTTTGAAAGGCTTGGATATGGTCAGGTGTTAGAAGTCCATTAACTTCAACTTGATAAGTTTTATCAACATGATATTGGGGATGGAGGAGCTGAAAGCCCAAGGGACCGTTGTCAGTCAAGAGAAGGAGGCCAGTCGTATCTCGGTCCAGTCGGCCGACGGCATAGAGCTTATCAGACTGGATGTCAAGCGGAAGGAGGTCCATGACGGTTGGAAGTTTCTTGTCTTTGTTGGCTGTAACGACACCAGCAGGCTTATGAAGCATAAGATAGGTGTGCTCATAACCTTGAATGATTCGGTCCTGAAAAAGGAGTTCTTGTAGTCCTGTATCGATATTTTGAGCTAGGGAGCGGGCTGGGCAACCATCGACGAGAATTTCCCCTTTGAGGAGTGCTTGCTTCATGGCCTTTCGGCTAACTTTTTCTTGGGCTAATAAATTATCTAAACGCATACTGTGCCTATCTTATCATAAGTCGCTTGCTTTGAAAAGGCTTGACGTGAAAAGAAAAGCAGAGTGAAAACATTTACACTTGCTTGAGTTATGTTATTTACCTGAAATTATGGTATAATCGTTCAGTTAGAAAATAAATTTTGAATATTATAGAGGAAATCATGACAAAATTAAGAGAAGATATCCGTAACATTGCGATTATCGCCCACGTTGACCACGGTAAAACAACCCTCGTTGACGAATTATTGAAACAATCAGAAACGCTTGATGCACGTACTGAATTGGCTGAGCGTGCTATGGACTCAAACGATATCGAAAAAGAGCGTGGAATTACTATCCTTGCTAAAAATACAGCCGTTGCCTATAACGGAACTCGTATCAATATCATGGACACACCAGGACACGCGGACTTCGGTGGAGAAGTTGAGCGTATCATGAAAATGGTTGACGGTGTTGTTTTGGTCGTAGATGCCTACGAAGGAACAATGCCACAAACTCGTTTCGTATTGAAAAAAGCCTTGGAACAAGACCTTGTCCCAATCGTGGTTGTTAACAAAATCGATAAACCATCAGCTCGTCCAGCAGAAGTAGTGGATGAAGTCTTGGAACTTTTCATCGAGCTTGGTGCAGATGATGACCAGCTTGACTTCCCAGTGGTGTATGCTTCAGCGATCAACGGAACTTCTTCATTGTCAGATGACCCAGCTGACCAAGAAGCGACTATGGCGCCAATCTTTGACACGATTATCGACCATATCCCAGCTCCAGTAGATAACTCAGATGAGCCTCTGCAGTTCCAAGTATCACTTTTGGACTACAATGACTTCGTTGGCCGTATCGGTATTGGTCGTGTCTTCCGTGGTACTGTTAAGGTTGGGGACCAAGTTACCCTTTCTAAACTTGATGGCACAACTAAAAACTTCCGTGTTACAAAACTCTTCGGTTTCTTTGGTTTGGAACGTCGTGAAATCCAAGAAGCAAAAGCAGGTGACTTGATTGCCGTTTCAGGTATGGAAGATATCTTTGTCGGTGAAACCATCACTCCGACAGACGCAGTTGAAGCTCTTCCAATCCTACACATCGATGAGCCAACTCTTCAAATGACTTTCTTGGTCAACAACTCACCATTTGCTGGTAAAGAAGGTAAATGGGTGACTTCTCGTAAGGTAGAAGAACGCTTGCAGGCAGAATTGCAAACAGACGTTTCCCTTCGTGTTGACCCAACTGATTCACCAGATAAATGGACTGTTTCAGGTCGTGGAGAATTGCACTTGTCAATCCTTATCGAAACAATGCGTCGTGAGGGCTATGAACTTCAAGTATCTCGTCCAGAGGTTATCGTAAAAGAAATCGACGGTGTTAAATGTGAACCATTCGAACGTGTTCAAATCGACACTCCAGAAGAATACCAAGGGTCTGTTATCCAAAGCCTTTCTGAACGTAAGGGTGAAATGTTGGATATGATTTCAACTGGTAATGGTCAAACTCGTTTGGTCTTCCTTGTTCCAGCGCGTGGTTTGATTGGATACTCAACTGAGTTCTTATCAATGACTCGTGGTTATGGTATCATGAACCATACATTCGACCAATACTTGCCATTGATTCCAGGGGAAATTGGTGGTCGTCACCGTGGTGCCCTTGTTTCTATCGATGCTGGTAAGGCTACAACTTACTCAATCATGTCTATCGAAGAACGTGGTACGATCTTTGTCAACCCAGGTACTGAAGTTTACGAAGGAATGATCATCGGTGAAAACTCTCGTGAGAACGACTTGACAGTTAACATCACTAAGGCTAAACAAATGACCAACGTTCGTTCAGCTACTAAGGACCAAACAGCTGTTATCAAGACACCTCGTATCTTGACACTTGAAGAGTCTCTTGAGTTCTTGAACGACGACGAGTACATGGAAGTAACGCCTGAGTCTATCCGTTTGCGTAAACAAATCCTTAATAAGGCAGAGCGTGAGAAAGCTAACAAGAAGAAAAAATCAGCTGAATAAGAGCTAGAAAGAGAGAAAGATGGTCTATTTAGTCCTAGGGATTTTACTGCTCCTACTCTATGTATTTGCGACACCAGAAAGCATTAAAGGGACAGTCAATATCGTCGCTATGGTATGTATTTTAGTGGCACTTTTGGTTTTGTTGGCTCTATCTTTTCTGAAAATTTTTCAATTACCAACAGAAATATTCCTAGCAATAGCCATGTTAATCCTAGCTTACTTTAGTGTGAGAGACATCACACTCATGCCAGTCAAAAAAAGTAAAAGAAGATAAAAAAGAGAGTTTTGGCTCTCTTTTTTTGGTAGGAATTTTACAATAGTTTGAATTGTTTTTTTACTATAACATCATCTCTTTTGCTTGGATAATATAGTAAAATGAACCAAAAAC
>NZ_AEDV01000025.1 GCF_000148545.1 Streptococcus mitis SK597
CGGCATCTCCAGGATAGGCTTCTTTTTTGCCTTGGACGATTTGATAGCAATCGGCTCCCTTACCAGCGATAATAACTGCATCTAATTCGTGATTTGTGATATCCATAGCTGCCTTGATGGCCTCTTGGCGATCCGCAATTTTTTCAACAGGATGATTGATGTAGCTACTAATTTCATCTGCAATGGCCATTGGGTCCTCATAGTTGGGGTCATCAGCAGTCAAAAAGACTTGAATCTCAGGGTGCTGATTGAGGAGGAGGCCAAAGTCCTTACGACGACTTTCTCCCTTGTTTCCTGTCGAACCGAGAACCAGAGCAATTTTTCCAGTTTGATGAGTTTCAACCACATTGATGAGTTTTTTGAGACTATCCCCATTGTGGGCGTAGTCGATGAAGACCTTGGCTCCATTTTTCTGAGTCAGGACTTCCATACGACCAGGAACGCGAGTTGCAGCGATTCCTTTTTTAATGTCCTCAAGACTAGCTCCGAGACGGAGACAAGCAAGTCCAGCAGCAACGGCATTTTCTTGGTTGAAGTGACCAATCAGTTGGATATCATAGTCTCCAGCGAGTTTACCCGTAGCTGAAAAACTAAAGGCTTTGGAATTCTCGATTTGATTATTTGATTGGCTACCATAGAAATCATGGTCTTGATCTGCCACTTGTTCTTTCAAGACAGAAAAGTGGTCCATGTCACTGTTAACGATGACTGCTCGGCTATTTTCCATCAAGAGACGTTTGTGGTAGAAGTAGTCTTCAAAGCTAGGGTGTTCAATCGGGCCGATATGGTCGGGGCTGATATTGAGGAAAACTCCCACATCAAAGGTTAGACCATAGACACGTTTGACCAGATAGGCCTGACTGGATACTTCCATGATGAGGTGGGTACGGTCATTTTGCACAGCCTGATTCATCATATCAAAGAGGTCAATACTCTCAGGGGTTGTCAATGCAGACTTAAAGAAAGTCTTGCCATCTAAAGTTGTATTCATAGTCGAGAGCATAGCAGGTCGATGCCCTTGAGATAAGATGTTATAAGCGAAATAGGCTGCTGTTGTTTTACCCTTAGTACCAGTAAAGGCAAGGAGTTTGAGTTTTTCCTGTGGATTTCCATAAAATTCCATAGCTATCAAACTCATGGCTTTCTTGATATCACTGACGATAATAGCAGGAATACCAACTTCATAGTCTTCTTCAGCCACATACCAACCGAGACCTTGAGAGATGGCTGAAAGCAGAAATTCCTTCTTAAAGGCAGCACCTTTGACGAAAAAGAGGCTCTTTTCTTTGGCCTTGCGACTGTCATAGCAGATGGTGTCAAATACGACATGGCTGTAGTTGTAGTGATAATGTCCTTGGTCGATAATCTCGCGGAAGAGACCATCTTTCTTTAATATATCTAATACGGTTTCAATCTTAATCATACTTTCTATTGTAAACCGAAAGTCGTAAATTTACAAGTAACAAGGAAAAGTTTATAATGGAAGATAAGGAGTTTTTCCTAGTTATCAAAATTGAATGAGGAATCTATGTCGCACGAAAACAATCACCAGCAGGCCCAGATGTTACGGGGGACTGCTTGGTTAACGGCTAGTAATTTTATCAGTCGCCTACTCGGGGCCATCTATATTATCCCTTGGTATATCTGGATGGGATCTTATGCAGCTACGGCAAATGGTCTCTTTACCATGGGTTACAATATCTATGCTTGGTTCTTGCTGGTTTCAACAGCAGGTATTCCAGTTGCGGTGGCCAAGCAAGTTGCCAAGTATAATACCATGCGAGAAGAGGAGCATAGCTTTGCCCTGATTCGGAGCTTTTTAGGATTTATGACAGGACTAGGCCTCGTTTTTGCCCTAATCTTGTATGTCTTTGCTCCTTGGCTAGCAGACTTATCTGGCGTGGGCAAAGACTTGATACCGATCATGCAAAGCTTGGCTTGGGGAGTCTTGATTTTCCCATCTATGAGTGTTATCCGAGGATTTTTCCAAGGGATGAATAACCTGAAGCCTTATGCCATGAGTCAAATTGCTGAGCAGGTCATTCGTGTTATCTGGATGCTTCTAGCAACCTTTATCATTATGAAGCTCGGTTCAGGAGATTACCTAACAGCGGTTACCCAATCGACCTTTGCGGCCTTTGTCGGCATGGTAGCTAGTTTTGCAGTTTTGGTCTATTTCCTTGCTCAAGAAGGGTTACTCAAAAGAGTCTTTGAAACGAGGGATAAGATTAACAGCAATCGTCTCTTGGTTGATACCATTAAGGAAGCTATTCCTTTTATATTGACAGGGTCTGCCATCCAGCTCTTCCAGATTTTGGACCAGATGACCTTTATCAATAGTATGAGCTGGTTTACCAACTACAGCAACGAGGACTTGGTTGTCATGTTTTCTTATTTCTCAGCCAACCCAAATAAAATCACTATGATTTTGATTTCTGTAGGGGTTTCAATTGGGGGTGTCGGTTTACCACTTTTGACTGAAAACTATGTCAAGGGGGACTTGAAGGCAGCTTCTCGTCTGGTTCAGGACAGCATTACCATGCTTTTTGTATTCCTGCTACCAGCAACGGTTGGAGTGGTCATGGTAGGAGAACCTCTTTATACAGTCTTTTATGGCAAGCCAGATAGTTTGGCTATGGGCTTGTTTGTCTTTGCAGTTTTGCAGTCTACTATTTTAGGCTTGTACATGGTCTTGTCTCCAATGCTTCAGGCCATGTTCCGCAACCGCAAGGCCGTTCTCTATTTTATCTATGGTTCTATTGCCAAGCTAGTCTTGCAAATACCTACCATCGCCCTCTTCCACAGTTACGGACCCTTGATTTCCACTACAATCGGCCTCGTTATTCCTAATGTCTTGATGTATCGGGACATTTGTCAAGTAACTGGTGTTAAGCGCAAGGTGATTTTGAAGCGAACCATTTTAATCAGTTTGTTGACCTTTGTTATGTTCATCGGTGTCGGTGCCATCCAGTGGATTTTAGGATTTGTATTCCAACCAAGTGGACGTTTGTGGAGCTTCCTTTATGTAGCCCTTGTCGGTGCCATGGGTGGAGGAGTATACGGGGTCATGAGTCTCCGTACCCGTTTGTTGGATAAGGTGATTGGAAAAGCCCAAGCAGATCGCCTGCGAGCAAAATTAAAAATTTCTTAAAAAAATAATTTATAAATAAAATGAATAAGTTGAGTTTTTTAAAAATCAAAACACTCTCTTATTCATTTTTTATTGTTAGAATTGGATATGAAATGTAAAACAGAGAATAAATAATGAAAGTAATTGAATTTTATGTCAAAAAACACTTGACTAAAAAGTAGTTAGTTTGTATAATAAAACAAATATTTAAATCAGGAGGTTCTGGAGATGAAAAAGTCTAAGGCCAAGTATGCAACACTTGCAGGTATCGTGTTAAGTGCAGGTATTTTGTTAAGCGCGTGTGGAAATTCTAGCACAGGATCAAAAACATATAACTATGTTTACTCAAGCGATCCATCTAGTTTGAACTATCTAGCAGAAAACCGTGCAACAACAAATGATATTGTGACCAATCTGGTAGATGGTCTCATGGAAAATGACCAATACGGGAACTATGTTCCATCCTTGGCAGAGGATTGGAGTGTTTCTAAGGACGGTTTGACCTATACTTACAAACTTCGTAAGGATATTAAGTGGTATACTTCAGATGGGGAAGAATATGCTCCTGTAACTGCCCAAGATTTTGTGACAGGTTTGAAATATGCGGCTGATAAAAAATCAGAAGCCTTGTACTTAGTGCAAGAATCTGTTGCTGGTTTAGATGACTATATCACTGGTAAAACAAGCGACTTTTCAACTGTCGGAGTCAAGGCTCTTGATGACCAAACTGTTCAGTACACTTTGACACGACCAGAATCTTACTGGAACTCAAAAACAACTTCAACCATTCTCTTCCCAGTCAATGCGGATTTCTTGAAATCAAAAGGGGATGATTTTGGGAAGGTAGACCCATCTAGCATTTTGTACAATGGTCCTTTCTTGATGAAATCCTTTGTTTCAAAATCAGTTATCGAATTCAAGAAAAATCCTAGTTACTGGGATGCTAAAAATGTTTTTGTAGATGATGTGAAATTGGCCTATTATGATGGTAGTGACCAGGATGCACTGGCTCGTAACTTCGTGGAGGGGGCTTATAGCTATGCTCGTCTCTATCCAAACAGTTCAAGCTTTGAAGGAATTAAAGAGAAGAATAAGGACAATATCATCTATAGCATGCAAGATGCTACTTCTTACTTCTTAAACTTTAACCTAGATAGAAAATCTTATAAATTCACTTCCAAGACAAGTGATGCTGAGAAGAAATCGACTCAAGAAGCGGTTCTTAACAAAAACTTCCGCCAAGCCATTAATTTTGCCTATGACCGTACAGCCTACGGGGCTCAATCTCAGGGAGAAGATGGTGCAACTAAGATTTTGCGTAACTTGGTTGTTCCTCCAAACTTCGTAAGTATCAACGGAAAAGACTTTGGTGAAGTAGTAGCCTCTAAGATGGTGAATTATGGTAAAGAATGGCAAGGAATCAACTTTGCGGATGCCCAAGATCCATACTACAATGCTGAAAAAGCCAAGGCTAAATTTGCAGAGGCTAAGAAAGAACTCCAAGCTAAAGGAGTTCAATTCCCTATCCACTTAGATAAAACTGTAGATTTGACAAATAAGGCAGAAATTCAAGGAATCAATTCCATGAAGCAATCAATAGAATCTGTCTTAGGTGCAGATAATGTTGTGATTGATGTTCATCAACTTTCTACAGAGGACTATGAAAGTTCAGGTTATCTTGCTCAAACTGCAGCTCAGAAGGATTATGATCTTTACAACGGTGGTTGGAGTCCAGACTATCAAGATCCTTCAACCTATCTTGACGTCTTTAACGTTAATTCTGGTGGTTTGATGCAAAATCTAGGTATAGAGCCTGGTGAAGCCAATGATAAAGCCAAGGCTGTTGGACTGGATGTCTACACTCAAATGTTGGAAGAAGCTAATAAGGAGCAAGATCCAGCTAAACGTTATGACAAATATGCGGATGCCCAAGCTTGGTTGGTGGATAGCTCTCTAGCAATTCCAAATGTTTCACTTGGTGGAACACCAACATTGAGAAAAATTGTTCCTTTCTCAACACCATATTCATTGGCTGGTAATAAAGGGGTTGAATCTTATAAATACCTCAAATTACAAGATAAGACAGTCACAAAAGACGAATATGAAAAAGCCAAAGAAAAATGGTTGAAAGAAAAAGAAGAATCTAATAAAAAAGCCCAAGAAGAATTGGCAAAACATGTGAAATAGGGATTTTTCAAGAAAAACGATGGTTTCGAAAGAAGCTGTCGTTTTTTATAGAATGATGGCAAATTTGGGCTGAAAGTGTTTACATTTTTTAATTGGTTTACTGAATTTATGTTATAATGAATATAACAAAAACATGAGGAACTATTTTCGAAAGTCTCTTCCAGCGTTAATGGAAGTATGCACATGTTAGGATGATTTTATAGGAGGGATGCTGTCTACTAAAAAAGTAAGATAAAACGTAACAAATGATAAGTTCTTCGTTTATGTGAAGAATTCTTAACTGGCTATTTAGTGATTTTTATGGAGGTATCATCATGGGCGCTATTATGGAGTTTGCAACAGAAAAACAGATTGCATCATTTCTTTCAACTTGTCGCATTGAAGGGCAAAAGAATTTTCTGATGGCTTTTAAGAAAAAGACATTGCTGAAATCTTTTATTGATTTTTTCATTATAGGAGGTAGTTACTATGTTCAGTCGAGTGTGAAGCCTAAGATTCTGGCATTCACACCTAAGGGAATCTACTTGATGGACATCAGTGATGTAACTGGAAATCGTTCTAATCAAGTCGTAGAGATGCCTTGGAATCAAGTCAAAGATTTTACTTATCAGACAGTCTTGAATACAGTTAGGCTGAACTGGCACTATCAAAATGAAGACTACATTTTTTCTGTGGATGTCGGTCAGATTAGTCAGCATGTGGGCCAGTATCAATTTAATAAAGACCATTATGACTATTTAGCCCAACACGATTTCTTTCAGTCTAAGTAAGGCCTAGCAATCATTTTCACAAAAGAATCTGGAAACTTTTCTGGATTCTTTTTAGCTTTACTCGATGAATCTATAGTTTGAAACTATAACTAGCTCTTGAAAAGAAGAAAATGAGTTGATGAAAATAAGTGGTACAATAGTTACTATAGATTTGGAGGAATTGTATGAGCAAGGAATTACACATTAACACAATTTTGGCCCAGGCGGGTATTAAGTCAGATGAAGCGACAGGTGCCTTGGTGACACCGCTTCATTTTTCAACGACCTATCAGCATCCAGAGTTTGGGAAATCTACTGGATTTGACTATACACGCACTAAAAACCCCACTCGCAGTAAGGCGGAAGAAGTCTTGGCGGCCATTGAGTCCGCAGACTATGCCCTAGCTACTAGCTCAGGGATGTCAGCTATTGTACTGGCCCTTAGCGTTTTTCCAGTAGGAAGTAAGGTTTTGGCTGTTCGTGACCTTTACGGTGGTTCTTTCCGCTGGTTCAATCAAGTGGAGCAGGAAGGCCGTTTCCATTTTACCTATGCCAATACAGAAGAAGAATTGATTGCCGAGTTGGAGAAGGATGTGGATGTTCTCTATATTGAAACACCAACCAATCCCTTGATGTTGGAATTTGATATCGAAAAACTAGCAAAATTGGCTCATGCTAAGGGTGTCAAAGTGGTGGTGGACAATACCTTCTACAGCCCTATCTACCAACGTCCGATTGAAGATGGAGCAGATATTGTTCTCCATTCAGCAACCAAGTATCTAGCAGGCCACAATGATGTCTTGGCTGGAGTGGTTGTGACCAATAGTTTAGAACTATACGAGAAGCTTTTTTACAATCTCAATACGACAGGGGCAGTCTTGTCTCCATTTGACAGTTATCAATTGATTCGTGGTCTCAAGACCTTGTCTCTTCGTATGGAGCGCTCAACAGCCAATGCCCAAGAAGTGGTTGCCTTTTTGAAGGATTCTCCAGCAGTTAAGGAAGTTCTCTATACGGGTCGTGGGGGCATGATTTCCTTTAAAGTAGCCGATGAAACACGCATTCCTCATGTTTTAAACAGTCTCAAGGTCTTCTCTTTTGCGGAAAGTTTAGGCGGGGTAGAAAGTCTCATTACTTATCCAACGACTCAAACTCACGCTGATATTCCAGCAGAAGTACGCCATTCTTATGGTTTGACAGATGACCTCTTGCGCTTGTCAATTGGGATTGAGGATGCTAGAGATTTGATTGCAGATTTGCGCCAAGCCTTAGAAGGATAAGACAAAGATGGGAAAATATGATTTTACAAGCCTGCCCAATCGTTTAGGGCACCATACCTATAAATGGAAAGAGGCAGAAACGGATAGTGAAGTTCTACCAGCTTGGATAGCGGATATGGACTTTGTGGTCTTGCCTGAAATCCGCCAAGCCGTGCAAACTTATGCGGATCAACTGGTCTATGGCTATACCTATGCCAGTGATGATTTAATTAAGGAAGTTCAAAAGTGGGAAGCCACACAACACGGTTACCACTTTGACAAAGAGGCTCTTGTCTTTATCGAGGGTGTGGTACCAGCCATCTCAACAGCTATTCAAGCCTTTACAAAAGAAGGCGAGGCGGTTCTGATTAACACACCTGTCTATCCACCTTTTGCTCGCAGTGTCAAGTTGAACAATCGCAGATTGATTACCAATTCTTTGGTGGAAAAGGATGGTCTGTTTGAGATTGACTTTGATCAACTTGAAAAGGATTTGGTGGAAGAGGATGTCAAACTTTATATTCTCTGCAACCCTCACAATCCTGGTGGACGTGTTTGGGAAAAGGAAGTGTTGGAGAAGATTGGCCAACTCTGTCAAAAACACGGTGTTTTCTTGGTTTCGGATGAGATTCACCAAGATTTGGCCCTCTTTGGCCACAAACACCAGTCTTTCAATACTGTCAACCCTGACTTTAAAGAATTTGCTATCGTCTTGACCAGTGCCACTAAAACCTTTAATATTGCTGGGACAAAAAATTCCTATGCAGTCATTGAAAATCCTAAGTTGAGATTGGCTTACCAGAAGCGCCAGTTGACCAATAATCAGCATGAAATTTCAGGCTTGGGCTATTTGGCGACAGAAGCTGCTTATCGCTATGGGAAGGATTGGTTAGAGGAACTCAAGCAAGTCTTTGAAGACCACATCAATTATGTGGTGGATTTATTTGGAAAAGAGACTAAAATCAAGGTCATGAAACCGCAAGGAACCTACTTGATTTGGCTTGATTTTTCAGCCTATGACCTGACTGATGAAAGATTGCAAGAGCTGTTGAGAAATGAAGCTAAGGTTATCCTCAACCGTGGTTTGGATTTTGGAGAGGAAGGGAGTCTCCATGCCCGTCTCAATGTAGCCATGCCAAAATCCCTGCTGCAAGAAGTTTGTCAGCGGATTGTGACGACTTTTGCCAAACGTTAAAAATCGTTTTTATTATTTTTTAAATATTTTTAAAAAATATTTTCACTTATAAAACACAATATATAGAGGTCCTTGAGGCCTCTATATATATCTTGTGTTCTTACGTCTAAAAATAGCGCCATATATGGATTTTTTGGTTAAAAAAGATTGGAGCTACTACATTTGGTGGTATGGAAGGGGGTTTACAAAAAATTGGGATTAGGCTATAATAATTGTACAAGAACTCCCAAGGCTCCCTTTGATTAATCAATCAAATAGTTTTGCGAGGCTTTTTTTTTAGGGTGAATGATGAATACAACTGATGAAAAAATTAAGGTAAAAAATATTTCTGTCAATTATTATGCACTAGTCCCTGATGAAAACTTTTCAATGAAAGAATTTCTTGAATTTGATAAGTTGAAGAAGAAGCTTGCTAGACCAGTAAAGAAAACAGGTGCTAAAGTAATAATTAATGAGTCTGATGAGGCTTTCGCTAAACAGTTCCTTTTTCAGACAAATTATTATGATTTTTCAATATACAGAAAGTGTTTACCGAAACGAGAAGATACTACTTTTTCTTTTCAAGACTGTGTTGAACTTTATGAATTCAATTCATTTTTGAGAGAAAATTTGATGAAATTTACTGGTAAAATAGAATTGTTAATCAAATCTTCTATTATCCATACTTTATGTAGCAATTATGAAGGGAATTTACAAAAAGGCGAGTGCTATTTAGATAAATCAATTTATAAAAATGAAAATGATTATCAGGAATTTATTGAAAGAATTGGAATGAGATTATTTGAATTAAAAGCTAAATCTCTTCCAATAAGTCACTATGTGAGTAATAAAGATTGCAAGTTTCCTTTTTGGGTTGTTGTACCTGAGCTGACTTTTGGAGAAACAACTAAAATAATTGAGCAGTTGAATGATAAATTTTATAGTTTATGGGTTGAAGAGTTGTTTCTTAGTAATGATTATTATAAAAATGATGCTAACATGCAGGACCATATTATATCTGCAAGTAGAAGTTGGATTTCTGCCACATGGTTTATTAGGAATGTTTGTGCACATTATGGCAGATTATACGCACGTAACTTTAATATAGGTGTTCCAAGATTGTACACACCAGTTTTTCGGAAGATGAAAGAGTATGGGAAGAAAAAAACAGATAATAAAGACTTATTTGCCTATATGCTGGCAATAAAACAAATTCTTATTTGTCATAATTCGAGCATTCATGATGAGTGGGATAGCTTTATTAACGAAATTGAAAGAAAATTTATGACTAGCAGTATCATAGAAAAAACTAAAATAGGTTTTCCGGAATGCTGGAAGGATTGTTTAATAATTAAAAATGTGAATTTAAGCCAAATTGATGAAAGTAAAATTCATAATGGCGTTCTTAATAAACTGTTATTGGTTTTGAAAAAATTTTATATAAAGTTCTGAAAGTACTTAATAAAAATATGAATGAATTATATAGTAGTTTCCACAAAAATACCATAATTGGTAAATTCAGCTAAAATCAGATATTTTTAAATAGTAAAATTGTTGATTGCATGCTATTTTAATTGATATAAAAACATTGAGTTAGAACTCAAAATTCAGTGTCCGCAAGGACGTGCCGGTTCGACCCCGGCCGCCGGTATAGTATAGAGGGTAACTTCTAAAACTAAGTTCCAGTTTCCCCCAACCTAGCTTTTAGTATGAGAAAAATGCGTGAAATCAGTGGAAATCCATCTTAGACTAACTTCCAGTTTTGGGAGAGAGGTGGAAGTTACTTTGAGAAGTTACGAGCTTTAACGATCCAGCCTTCTAGGAGAAAAGTCTTCCTAGAAGGCTATTTTCATAGGGGAAAATATGGTATAATAAAAAGATAAGGTAAAGGTAAAAATATGGCTAAATTGATTCCGGGGAAAGTCCGTATCGAAGGCGTTGCCCTTTATGAAACTGGTAAGGTTGACATCATCAAGGAAAAGAACAATCGGCTCTACGCTCGCGTCGCAGAAGAAGAACTGCGCTATAGTTTAGAGGATGATTTAGTTTTTTGTGCCTGTGATTTTTTCCAAAAGAGGGGCTACTGTGTGCATTTGGCTGCGCTAGAGCATTTTTTGAAAAATGATGAGCGTGGTCAGGAAATCTTGCAGAATCTGGAAGAAGGTCATGAAGAAAAAGAGGCCGTTGAAACCAAGGTGACCTTGGGTGGCAAATTTTTAGAACGAATCTTATCTCCAAAATCAGACCGCTCCTATGAGTTGTCGGCAGTGGGGCAGGTGGAAGCAGGAACCAATCATATCTTGTGGACGCTGAGAATTGGACAAATCAATAGCCAAAAATACTACGTCATTCGGGATATTCCACTCTTTTTAAGGATTGTCGAGCAGAGAAAGTCTTATATGATTGGCAAGATTTATGAGGAGTCTCTTTCTTGGGAAGCCTTTGATAAGGCTAGCCAAGAACTTCTGACTTTCTTACGAGGACTGATGGAGGAAGGACAGGCTCCAGACCTCTTTTTCCAAAACCAAGGTCGGCATCTCTTTTTTCCTCTGACCTTTTTTGAGCAGGGTGTGAATTTACTGATGACCTTGCCCCATTTTCAATTTGACCATCAAGTAGATAGTTACCCAACCCTGCTCTTTCAGGATATGCATGCTGATGCCAATCTATTTGCCTTTACAGTAACAGAATACTCGGACTATTTTGAAATGGAAATCAGCGAGAGTCCGAGGGTCAATGCCTTTTATCAGGGAGCTGTGCTTTTCCATAAAGGACAGGTTTATTTTCTAACAGACCAGCAGATGCGTCTTCTCAAGGAAATCAAAGCGCTACCTTTGGATCAACATGGAAAGAAATACCTGCAATTTGATAGCAGTGACCGAGATAAGTTGGCTTCCTGTCTAACTCTTTTTAGCCAAATGGGGACCGTTTCAGCTCCAGAACGTCTACAAATCAAAACTTTTGCACCCTCTTTTTACTTTGACAGGGAAGAGGATACTCGGATTCGTTTAGAAATTCAGTTTGATTATGGAGACAGGAAGGTATCTAGCCGACAAGAGCTAGAAGAATTACCTTTTTCGAGTGATGCTGACTTAGAAGAAAGAGTTTTCCAAGTCTGTTTGGCAGCGGGATTTGAAGTAGATTTTCAATCTTGGCGTCAGGCCTTAAAAGCGGAGTCTGTCTATCATTTCTTTCATGACATCATTCCAGTTTTTGAAAAACTTGGGAATGTTGACCTATCAGACAAGCTAGAAGAAATTTATAGTCTAGCAAGCTCGCAAGTGCAGATTGCTTCCAAGGGAGGTCTCTTGGAAATCCAATTTGATTTTCAAGATATTGCCCAAGAGGAAATTGATCAAGCCATGCAGGCCTTGGTTGCCAATCAAGATTTTTACATTGATTCGTCCAATCGAGTCTACTTTTTCGATGAAGAAACCAAGAAAATTCGCCAAAATCTACAGGAACTGGGGCAGTTTGAATTAAAAGATGGTGCCTTGCAGGCTCGGAAATCCTTGGCCTACAGTTTAGCTCATCTCTTTGAAGGGCGAGACCGTGTTTCTTTTTCACAAGAATTCCAGAATCTGGCTCATGATTTGACGCATCCAGAGGACTTCCCTAGACAAGCAACTCAGGTTCAGGCTGATTTGCGAGATTATCAGGAAAAGGGAATCGGCTGGCTGCAAATGCTCCATCATTATGGTTTTGGTGGGATTTTGGCTGATGATATGGGATTGGGTAAAACCCTGCAGACCATTGCTTTTTTGACCAGTCAAGTGACAAAAGAAAGTCGGGTTTTGATTCTCGCTCCATCTGGTTTGATTTACAACTGGGCAGATGAATTTCAGAAATTTGCCCCACAGTTGGATGTGGCTGTTGTTCATGGTTTGAAAACTAGTCGTGAGGAGATTCTTGCTGAGAGCCATCAAATCTATGTGACGAGCTATGCTACCTTCCGTCAGGACAGTGAACTTTATCAGGGGATGGCCTTTGACTTCCTTTTCTTAGATGAGGCTCAGGTCATGAAAAATGCCCAGACTAAGATCGCCCAGACCTTGAGACAATTTGTGGTGCCGTCGGTCTTTGCCCTGTCAGGGACTCCGATTGAAAACCATCTAGGTGAGCTGTGGTCTATTTTCCAAATCGTCATGCCAGGACTTTTGCCAAGCAAGAAAGAATTTATGAAATTACCAGCTGAGCGCGTTGCTCAGTTTATCAAACCTTTCGTGATGCGGCGAAAGAAAGAAGAAGTTCTGACTGAATTGCCAGACTTGATTGAAGTGGTTTATAAAAATGAACTGGAAGACCAGCAAAAGGCTATCTACCTAGCTCAGTTGCAACAGATGAGAGATAGATTGGCTCAAGTGTCAGTTCAGGAATTTCAGCGAAGTCGTGTGGAAATCTTGTCTGGTCTGATGCGCTTGCGCCAAATCTGTGACACTCCTGCCCTCTTTATGGAAGATTATCAGGGAGCCAGTGGCAAACTGGATAGTCTCCGAGACCTGCTGGTACAGGTGGCAGACGGTGGACATCGTGTCTTGATTTTCTCGCAGTTCAAGGGAATGTTGGAGAAAATTGAACAAGAACTGCCAGACTTGGGCTTGACTTCCTTTAAAATTACGGGTTCAACCCCAGCCAAGGAAAGACAAGATATGACCAAGGCCTTTAATCAAGGGGAAAGAGATGCCTTTCTGATTTCTCTTAAGGCGGGTGGTGTCGGTCTGAACCTAACAGGTGCTGATACGGTTATTTTGGTTGACCTTTGGTGGAATCCTGCGGTGGAGGCGCAAGCCATTGGCCGTGCCCATCGGATGGGTCAGGAAGAAACGGTTGAGGTCTATCGCTTGGTGACCAAGGGAACCATTGAAGAAAAAATACAGGAACTCCAAGAACAGAAGAAACATCTGGTGTCACAAGTATTGGATGGCACAGAGTCACGTGGCAGTCTGACCCTAGCAGAAATTAGAGAAATTTTGGGAATTTCTGAAGCCAGCACTTGAAAAATCAAGACAATACGCTATAATGAAGTGTTGAAAGGAAATAGAAAATGAAACAAGAACGATTTCCATTGGTGTCAGATGACGAGGTCATGTTGACTGAAATGCCAGTCATGAACTTGTATGATGAGTCTGATCTGATCAGTAATATCAAGGGTGAGTATCGAGATAAAAATTATTTAGAATGGGCTCCTATTGCTGAAGAAACACCAGTCAAACCGATTGAAAAGCAAGTCGAGAAACCTAAAAAAGCTCCTTTAGGGGTTAAAAAAGAAGGAAAGAGTTATGCAGAGGTGGCGCGTGAAGAAGCGCGTGCAGACTTGAAAAAGAAACGCTCTGCTAACTATCTAACTCAGGATTTCAGCCGTGCGAGACGTCATTCTAAATCCGGCCTTGTTAGACAGGGTAACCAACCGACAGCGCCTTTCCAAAAGGAAAATCCTGGTGAATTTGTCAAATATAGCCAAAAATTGACTCAGTCTCATTATATCTTGGCGGAAGAAGTTCATTCTATCCCTACCAAGAATGAAGAAGTGTCAGCACCTGCTCCAAAGAAAAACAACTATGATTTTCTAAAGAAGAGCCAAATCTACAATAAAAAAAGTAAACAAACAGAACAAGAACGTCGGGTTGCCCAAGAGTTGAATCTGACAAGAATTACAGAATAGGGGAGAAAACATGACAAAGACATATCATTTTATCGGGATTAAGGGATCAGGGATGAGTGCCTTGGCCTTGATGTTGCACCAAATGGGGCATAAGGTACAGGGATCAGATGTTGAAAAGTACTACTTTACTCAACGTGGTCTTGAGCAGGCAGGAATTACTATTCTTCCTTTTGATGAAAAGAATCTAGACGGTGATATGGAAATTATCGCTGGAAATGCCTTCCGTCCAGATAACAACGTCGAAATTGCCTATGCAGACCAAAATGGTATCAGCTACAAACGCTATCATGAATTTCTAGGTAGCTTTATGCGTGACTTTGTTAGCATGGGAGTTGCTGGAGCGCACGGAAAAACTTCAACGACAGGTATGTTGTCTCATGTCTTGTCTCACATTACAGATACCAGCTTCTTGATTGGGGATGGGACAGGTCGTGGTTCAGCTAATGCCAAATATTTTGTCTTTGAATCTGACGAATATGAGCGTCACTTTATGCCTTACCACCCAGAATACTCTATTATCACCAACATTGACTTTGACCATCCAGACTATTTCACAAGTCTCGAGGATGTTTTCAATGCCTTTAACGACTATGCCAAACAAATTACCAAGGGTCTCTTTGTCTACGGTGAAGATGCGGAGTTGCGTAAAATTACGTCTGATGCACCAATTTATTATTATGGTTTTGAAGCAGAAGGTAATGACTTTGTAGCTAGTGAGCTTCTTCGTTCGACAACTGGTTCAACCTTCACAGTTCACTTCCGTGGACAAGAATTGGGTCAATTCCACATCCCAACATTTGGTCGTCACAATATCATGAATGCGACAGCCGTTATTGGTCTTCTTTACACAGCAGGATTTGATTTGAACTTGGTGCGTGAGCACTTGAAAACATTTGCCGGTGTTAAGCGTCGTTTCACTGAGAAAATTGTCAATGACACAGTGATTATCGATGACTTTGCCCACCATCCAACAGAAATTATTGCGACCTTGGATGCGGCTCGTCAGAAATACCCAAGCAAGGAAATTGTAGCAGTCTTCCAACCGCATACCTTTACAAGAACCATTGCCTTGTTGGACGAATTTGCTCACGCTTTGAACCAAGCGGATGCTGTTTATCTAGCGCAAATTTATGGGTCAGCTCGTGAAGTAGATCATGGTGATGTTAAGGTAGAAGACCTAGCCCAAAAAATCAACAAAAAACACCAAGTGATCACTGTTGAAAATGTTTCACCACTCCTTGACCATGACAATGCTGTCTATGTCTTTATGGGAGCAGGAGACATCCAAACCTATGAATACTCATTTGAGCGTCTCTTGTCCAACTTGACAAGCAATGTTCAATAGGATGTTCTTATGGAAATTCCAATTAAGATCATTCAGGCAAGTGATGCTGATTTGGCTGAGATAGAGGCACTTCAAACTTTGTCTTTGTTAGCTGAAAAGCAGCTGACTTCCCATATTTTAGAAGAAAGTATCCGTAAGTGTGCGGATACCTTTCTTCTAGCTAGGGATGAAAATCAACTGTTAGGCTATATTCTATCAAGTCCTCAGTCAGACAATCCGCAATGTCTAAAAGTACTTTCTTTAGTCATTGAGTCTGACCATCAGAGACAGGGATTGGGAACACTTCTTCTTGCAGCTTTGAAAGAGGTGGCAGTTGAGCTGGAGTACAAGGGGATTCGTTTGGAGAGTCCTGATGAGCTGCTTTCCTATTTTGAAATGAACGGTTTTATTGATGAAGAAACCTCCCTTTATGTAACTAGCCAGGGCTATAGTATGATTTGGTTTAATCCCTTTTATCTGGAGGCACAATGGAAATCAGACAAGCAAAATTAGAAGATTTGGATCGTATCGTTGAGATTGAACTAGAAAATTTCTCGATTGAAGAAGCCATTCCTCACTCTGTTTTTGAGGCGCATTTGAGAGAAATTCAGACCTCGTTTCTGGTTGCGGAAAAAGAAGGTAAGATTATTGGTTATATCGAAGGGCCAGTTGCCCCTCACCGCTATCTACAAGACCAGTCTTTTACAGAAGACATAAAAGACTATAGTCATGAGCCTGGTGGCTATATCTCTGTGACCTGTCTGTCTATTGCCAAGGAGGCACAGGGAATAGGACTAGGTCAGAAATTGCTAACAACCTTGAAAGAACTTGCTCTTGAAGATGAGAGAGAAGGCATTAACCTAACCTGTCATGACTATCTTATCGCCTACTATGAAAAACACGGATTTGTTAACGAAGGCTTGTCCCAGTCAACCTTTGCAGGGGAAACTTGGTATGATATGATATGGGAAGGTAAAAAATAAGCTAGAAAAGCATGCTAGGTTGCTTTTCTTTCGTTTTTAAGATATAATATTATGGATTGTCAACGAGGAGGATAAACTTTTGAGTGAAAAGCCAAGAGAAGACGAAAAATTAAGCTTTAAAGAGCAGATTTTACGTGATTTAGAACGCGTCAAAAAATATGAAGAAGATCAGGAAGAAGTTAATTTAGCTTCAATAAAATCCCAACTTTCTTCTAAAAATGATCAGTCGATAGAAGAGCTAATGGAAGATTCTCTATCAGCTGTAGAGGATATTGTGAGAAACGCTCCTACCGTGCCGACTCACCCCAGCCAAGATTTACCAGCTTCTCCAGCAGATGAGATAAAAAGAGAAACTCTTACTGTTCCAAGTCATCCCAGTCAAGATGCTCCTTCTTCTCCCGCGGAAGAGGCTGTAAGACAAGCTCCACTTGCTCCTAGTCACCCGAGTCAAGAAGGACCTTCTACTCCATCAGCGGAGGGAGTATCAAGACCAACTCCAGGACCTGTTAGTCCTAGAAACGTAGAGAAGGAATTTAATGAAATTTCAACAAGGGTAGCTGTTTCTTATAAGACAGAAGGGCAGAAAGAAGTAGTAAAAAAAGAAGTTCCTACTTCAAAACCAGTAGAGGAAAAGAAAGTTGTAGAAGAAATGCCTGCAACTCCACGTCGTAGCCGTCGTGAGACAGTTCAGCCTACTAAGAAGAAAAAATCAGGATTCAAGACCTTCTTTATTTCATTACTAATTTTCCTAGGATTGATTTCAGCAGGTGGTTACTTCGGTTATCAGTATGTTCAGTCGTCTTTGCAGCCTGTGGATGCTTCATCTAAACAATATGTGACAGTGCAAATCCCAGAAGGGGCTAATGTTCAAACAATTGGTTCAACTCTTGAAAAGTCTGGCTTGATTAAACACGGGGTGATTTTTGCTTTTTATGCGAAATATAAAAATTATTCAGATTTGAAATCTGGCTATTACAATTTGCAAAAGAGCATGAGTACAGAAGCTATCATTCACGAACTACAAAAAGGTGGAACAGCTGAAGCTCAAGAACCTGCGCTTGCGAATTTAACAATTCCAGAAGGTTATACGATTGATCAAATTGCACAAGCAGTAGGTCAATTGCAAGGTGAATTCAAAGAGCCTTTGACAGCGGATGCCTTTCTAGCAAAAGTTCAAGATGAGAGCTTTATCAGTCAAGAAGTTGCCAAATATCCGAGTCTACTTGAAAGCTTGCCTACAAAGGAAAGTGGCGTTCGTTACCGTTTGGAAGGATTCCTCTTCCCAGCTACATATTCTATCAAGGAAAGTACAACTATTGAAAGCTTGATTGATGAGATGTTGGCAGCTATGGACAAGACTTTGGCACCTCATTACAGTACGATTAAGTCTAAGAATTTGACGGTCAATGAATTGCTGACCATTGCTTCTCTTGTCGAAAAAGAAGGAGCTAAGACTGAAGATCGTAAGTTGATTGCAGGTGTATTCTACAATCGCTTGAATCTTGGTATGCCACTTCAAAGCAATATTGCCATCTTGTATGCCCAAGGCAAACTTGGTCAGAAGATTAGTCTTGCCGACGATGCTGGAATTGATACATCGATTAATTCACCATACAATGTTTATACAAATCTAGGCCTCATGCCTGGTCCGGTAGATAGTCCAAGCTTGGATGCTATCGAGTCAAGTATCAATCAGACTAAGAGTGATAACCTTTACTTTGTTGCAGATGTGACAGATGGTAAGGTCTACTATGCTAGCAATAAAGAAGAACATGATCGGAATGTTGCCGACCATGTCAACAGCAAATTAAACCAAACAAACTAAAATTATGTGATACTTCACATAATTTTAGTTAGAAAATATCATCAGAAGAAAGTTGAGAAAAATGGCAGAAAAAACATATCCTATGACCCTTGCGGAAAAGGAAAAACTTGAAAAAGAATTAGAAGAATTGAAATTGGTTCGCCGTCCAGAAGTGGTAGAACGCATTAAGATTGCCCGTTCATACGGTGACCTTTCTGAAAACAGTGAATACGAAGCGGCTAAGGATGAACAAGCCTTTGTCGAAGGACAAATCTCTAGCTTGGAAACAAAAATCCGTTATGCTGAAATCGTCAATAGTGACTCAGTTGCCCAAGACGAAGTAGCGATTGGTAAAACAGTCACTATCCAAGAAATTGGTGAGGATGAAGAAGAAGTTTATATTATCGTAGGTTCAGCTGGTGCGGATGCCTTTGCAGGTAAAGTTTCAAATGAAAGTCCAATTGGACAAGCCTTGATTGGTAAGAAAACAGGTGACACAGCAACTATTGAAACACCTGTTGGTAGCTATGATGTAAAAATCTTAAAGGTTGAAAAAACAGCCTAAAAACAGAAGAAAGGAGTGGGGAGGCAGTGCGCTTCACTCACTCCTTTTTCCATTTTAAATTGAATTGGAGACGATATGAGTTCAAAGAAGAAAAAAAATAAGATGGAGCGTGGTCTGACCAATCGTCACGTGCAGGTTATGGCCATTGCGGGAACAATTGGAACAGGACTCTTTTTGGGAGCAGGTCGCTCTATCAGCCTAACAGGTCCTTCCATTGTACTGATTTATATGATTACTGGAGCCTTTATGTTCCTCATGATGCGTGCGGTTGGGGAAATGCTTTATCAAGATCCTGAGCAACATACCTTTATCAACTTTATCACGCGTCATTTGGGTAAGGGCTGGGGTTATTTCTCAGTTTGGTCTTACTGGCTATCCGTTGTCTTTATCGGTATGGCGGAAATCACAGCTATCTCTCACTACGTTCAGTTTTGGTTCCCTAGCTGGCCAAGTTGGATGATTGAGATTGGATTTTTGACCATTCTAGCCTTGGTCAATCTGATTGCAGTTAAGCTCTTTGGGGAAGTTGAGTTTTGGTTTGCTATGGTCAAGATTGTGGCTATTTTAGCTATGATTGCCACAGGAGTCTTTATGGTCTTGACAGGCTTTAAGACACCTCATGGAGTAGCAAGTTTAGCAAATATTACTGACAATTTCTCCCTCTTCCCAAATGGTGGAGTTAACTTTGTCATGGCCTTCCAGATGGTTTTCTTTGCCTACCTTATGATTGAGTTTATCGGGGTCACAACTTCAGAAACAAAAAATCCACGTCAGGTCTTGCCAAAAGCCGTTAAGGAAATTCCTTTGCGTATCGCCTTTTTCTACGGTGGTGCCCTCTTAGCCATCATGGCTATCATTCCCTGGCGTGAACTTGCATCGGCTGATTCTCCTTTTGTAACAGTATTTGAATTGGCAGGTATCAAGTGGGCAGCGGCCTTGATTAACTTTGTCGTTTTGACGTCAGCAGCATCTGCTCTTAATTCAACCCTTTATTCAACAGGTCGTCATTTGTATCAGATTGCCCATGATTCGCCCAATCCATTCTTAAAGGCTATCAAGGCAGATACTCTTTCCCGTCACAACGTACCACAAAATGCCATCATCGCCTCAGCAATTTTGATTGCCCTAGCAGCCTTTATCAACGTATTGCCAGGTGTTTCCGATGCCTTTGCCTTGATTACGGCATCATCATCAGGTGTCTATATCGCCATTTATATCTTGATTATGCTGGCTCACCTTAAATACCGCAAGTCACCAGACTTTATGGCAGATGGTTATCTCATGCCCCATTATCGTTTCCTAAATCCTTTAACCATGCTCTTCTTTGCCTTTGTCTTTGTAACCCTCTTTTTACAAGAGTCTACATTTGTCGGAGCAATCGGTTCAGCTATTTGGATTATCGGTTTCGGGATTTATAGCCAGTGGAAATTTAGAAAATAGATTAAGGACTCATCAACTCAGGTTGGTGGGTTTTTGCTTTAAAATCAAGTCAAAAAAGCACCAGAGTCTAAAGGTGACTTTGGTGCTTTAAAGTTATAAACATTTTGCTCTGAACTGATGTTGATAGTTATTCTACATCTTCCATAGGGAATGGAATGCCAGTTTTATTCAGTCGTTGAACTTCTTGGATAAATGTATTTTTACAATTATACATAAATGATAGTGGGAAAAAGTCGTTTTGGGCATCAATGTAATGAATCACAGCTTTAGCTCGTTCAATAGACTTAGGATTATTTTGTCGAAGCAGATTGTATACTTCATACATGTTCACATAAAATATACTAATAAGTGAAAATCGAGTGAAATGATCTTGAGTTAGTAATAATTTTAGTTTATCGATAAGTTTTTCTGCATTCTGGTAATATCCACAACGAGAGTAAACCTTAATCAAACTGATTAATGGACTAATGTGGACTACTGAAAAATATGGACTTTTAGATTTTGAATTTTCTAAATTATTGCTGATTATTTTTTCTAGGTACTCAAGAAACTTTTTTTCAAAAGATAGATTTCTAATATTAAATAGAATGTCTAAAATATAAAAATCATATGAATAGAAAGTTTCTAACCTAGAAATATAGTTCATTAGGTTGTCGACAGCTTCTAACTCATTAGGTGTATATAGTTCTATTGTCTTTGATTTTACTATGAGTAGGAGCATAATATAATAGTCTAACGGATTGTGCCAATCTTTTTTCCCTCCAAGTATTTCTCTAGCTTTTAAAAAATCTTTGTTATCAAGAGCTAGAAAGATATTATTTACTTTATGAAAATTTTCTTCCGGAGTTTTAAGTAATTCATCGATATCAGAAACTTCTACATTTAGTTTATCTAATAAATAAAAAAATGTATCTACTTTAACAGTGGAGAGTCCTTTTTCAAAACGACTGAGATTATTGGGAGTAATGGCATCTCCAGCAGCCTCTTTGAGGCTCATATTGCGATCTTGACGGATTTTTTGAATGATTTCTCCATAGTGTTTTGATTCCATGATAGTCTCCTTAAGTTTTATTGATTTTATTATAACTTAAATTTCTCCATTTTTGAAAAAATCTACTGTTTTTAGTAGATTTTTTTGGAAAATCTGGGGGGGGGATAAAATTCTACTATTTTCGGTAGAAATATCCAAAAAGGAGTTTCTTTACTGTATAATCAAGTCAATCAAAAGTAAAGGAGATAAGGATGAAAAAGTCCCTAATTATGACAACTGCTACTCTTGCGGCAACCCTTGGTGCTGCGGCAACTTCTACAACGGTATTCGCTACTGAGGCTCCAACTGAAAATACGGTTAACGCCACAGTCAACAATAAGGTCACAGACAAAGACCTGTCTGACGCTGAAAAACACGCTGTAGATACAGCAAAAGATGCCGACCAAAAAGCAAAAGATGCTGGTCAGGCTAAAGACAAGCTTGACAAGACACAAAAAGACAAAGACGCCAAAACAGCTGAAAAAGATGCCCTTGAAAAAGACCTTGAAAAGGCAAAAGACGCTACACCTGAAAAAATCAAAGATGAAACTGATGATGTAGACGCTAAAGAAAAGGCTAAAGCTGACAAAGACGCGGATGTTAAAGATAAGGCGAACCAAGTCAACAACAAGTCTGATGAAGCCAAACGCGCTAAAGCTGAACTTGATAAGGCTCGTACAGGGGTTGAAAAGGCTGACAAAGAGCTGAAAGACGCAACGGACGACTTTGACCCAGCAGCTAAAGAAAAGGCTCAAAAAGAAAAAGATAACGCGGATAAAGATGTGCGTATCAAAGACCAAGCCAAACGCGATGTGGAAACAGAGCTTGAAAAAGCAAAAAAAGCCGACAAAACGCGTGAAGCTAAGAAAAGTCAAGAACGTCAAAACAAAGCTGACAAAGAAGCGGATAAGACAGCAAAAGAAGGCGATGTAAGAGACGCGGAACAAACTATCAAAGACGCGGAAGAAAAGCTAAAAACAGCTCAATATCCGACAGAGGTCATCCTAACGCTAGAATGGCGTGACAAAGCGAAAGAGTTGATTCACAAATACAAAGAATCTTATCCAGAACCATATCCAGATTTGACTGGTATGGACCTTGACCAAATTGACAAAGCTGGCGAAGCATGGAGAGCTCGCTATAACGTTTGGTTGGAACAATATCGTAAAGATATTCGCCGACTAGAAGATGAACTCATTAAATTAGACCGACAAGCCAATGAAAATTGGACGAATCGAATCCGCAACATCAGAAAAAATGGACTTCAAGACGACAACACAGACGTCAAATATGACCCAAATAACCTCCCTCAAGATGTTGTTGATGAATTGAATGACCGATTTATTACCCTTCTCAACAGTCTTCGTAAACAATTGAACTTGCCAGAGGCAAAACTCAATACAAATAAAAAAGATTTTGCCAAAGAAGTCGCAAAAGTTTACAAAGACAATGACTACCAAGGTAAAGGGCACTTCGGAAGAGGCATTAACGAGGTCGCTCGTAAACGAGGATTAGCAACTTCTGCCAATCCAGGTGTTGAAACGACTAGGCAATATTATGAAAACCTCCTGACTCTCTTTACTAGAACTGATAAAATGACCAAACAAGAACTCATTGCAAATTTGACAGAGAATTTTTTGTCGTTATTTGCGGAAGGATATACGAATAGGCACTACGGTCACTTCTATAGCCTACTACAAGCTGACAGCTTAGGATTGAACACCTCTCTTATCAAAGGGGGACAAATTTTAGATGCCCTTGGTTCTCAATATTGGACACACCTCTTCCGTATTCACGTTTTGAATGTGAAAAACGCAGATTCTATCGACAACGCTGATACAGACATCAAAAAAGCTAAGTTTGACGAACTCTATGGGCCAAACTCTAAGGCTAATCTTCCAACCCCAACGGTGAAAGACAAGGGACAAATCGAAGCAGAATTAGAAAAAGCTAAAGCAGACAAGAAAACAGCTGAAGACAACTTGAAACAAGTGAAAACAGAGCTTCAAGAAATTGAGAAACGCATTGCCGACTTGGAAAAAGAAGTGTCTGAAACGCCAGCTAAAGAAGCAAAACGTACCGAAGCGGTCAAAGAGCTAGAAAAAGCTAAAGAAAAAGCAGAAGACGCTCAACGTAAGCTAGAACATGCAACGCTTGACGACAATGCCAAAACCCGACGTTTAGAAAACGCTCGCAAGGCAAAAGCCGAAGCGGACAAAGAATTGGCTAAGAAACTGGCTGAAAGTCAACAAAAAGACAAAGAATTGGAAACTGCGAAGATTGAGCGTTTGAAAGCCGACAAAGAGTTGAAAGACGCAGAAGGCGCACTCCAAAAGGCAAAAGACAAGTTAGCAGAGACACTTCGTTTAAGCCAAGAAAAAGCCAAACTGGAAGAAGAATTGAAAGCTAAGTCAAAAGAGTTGGATGAACTCGGCAAACACGTAGACGACTTAAAACGTGACGTGAAACAAAAAGAAGACGAAGCGGAAAAAGCTCGTGAGGTCAAAGATGAAGCAGAACGCGAGTATCAAAAATTGCTCCTACGTAAGACAATCGACGACGCACTTATTCCAGAACAACCAGAATTCAAAGGTGGGGTAAATGGTGAAGGTCTAATCCAACCGGAACTTCCAGAATTCCCAATGGAGAAGTTGCCTGTTTATGAACCAAAAGTTGAACAACCTAAGGTAGAACAACCGAAAGTTGATGAGCCTAAGAATGAAAAACCTAAGGTAGAAGAGCCAGGCAAGGATCCAAGTCAAGAACCGAGCAAAGAACCAGGAAAAGAGCCAGGTCAAGAACGGGGCAAAAAGACAGGTAAAGAGCCAGGTCAATCTGGTGACCAAGATGTGAAACCTGTGGGACCAGCACCAAGCTACCAAGCACCAGCAGTTCTGTCTCAAGCGAAACAAGAAGCTGTACAAAAAGCATTGCCAAATACTGGAAGTCAAGTGAGCCTACTAGCTTTATTAGGATATGGCTTCTTAGCAGGATTAGGAATTGCTTTAAAGAAAAAAGAGGGATAAAATTGAAAAAGAAAGTTGCATTTGTATTATCGTTAGTAACTAGCCTATTGCTTTTAGTAGCCTGTTCATCAGCAGATGGGACTTATGTCTATCAAGGTAGCATGCCATTTATGGAAGAAGTAACCGTGACTATCCAAATCAAGGGTGATAAGGGACAAGTTCATACAAAAGGAAAAACGATTGGTTTCCTAACAGAGGGCCAGCAAACGGAGCATACATATGAGATGAAGGTCAACCAGAAAGAAAAGACTTTTGAATTATCTTCAATGAAACTAGGTTATGAGATTAAAGGCGGAGAGTTGACCATTACTTCAGATTCGACTGGTATACTGGCTGGCAAATCTTTTAAAAAGAAATAACGGAGGTATTATGTCCAAGAAAAGCATCTTTAGTGGCTTGTTAGTGGCTAGCTCAGTGCTTTTATTAGCAGCCTGTGGACAACAAGCTAGCCAGACAAGTGAGGGAGAGTCGACTGACGCTACAGTTCAAACCAGTGCTTCAAAAGATAAAAAAGCTGAACAATCAAAGATTGATTACCAGATTGTATATCAGAATATATTAGACTCCTATAGAGAGCGAGTTAAGGCAGCGCAAAATCAACAAATGCCACAGTACTCGACAGGTGATAAGGAAGAGTCTTATATTGATTCCATTTTGTTTGATTACAAAGGGATAGACATCAGCTATACTTTCTACGACATCAATAAGGATGGGAAGAAAGAATTGCTAATTAAGCAAGATAAAATTTTACTTGGGATTTATTATCTGATAGATCAGGGAGCCCATCTGGTCAAGGCAGGTGGAGTTGCTGGGACAGGTGGTTCCCGTCGAATTTTGATTCCTTATGAAAATGGTGCCATCTCTTACTTGATTTTCAACGCTTCTAGGCCAGAGGCGATTGCTAAAACTTATCTCTTTGCAGATGGTCGTTATCAGGAGGCTAGTTCTGTTAACTATGATTTGAGAGAAACCAAGGATCCTTCAAGTTTACAAGGGCTAGACGGGATTAAAGAGGTGGATTTAGAAGGCTTGAACTGGTTGACTGTGGATGATTTTATGGTAGAAGGTCCATTTATTGACCTAGAGGAGCAGGCCAAGGGGACTGGTGCTCATCTAGCTGAGATTTACCAGAAAGACTTTAGTAGTATCAAAGGGACTTGGAAGAATAACAAGGGTGGCGAAGTTACTTTTGATGAAAATGGTTTTACAAATGGTGCAGTCTTGACTGACACGGTACCTAAGATTGTAAATAATATGGTTCGATTTGGCATGACCTCAAGCAGTGGTATAGGTGGTGCTTCGGTTATACTCATTCCAAAAGGTGTTGTGCATCCAGATATAAATGTAGGTGATACCACTTTCAAAGATGCGTCTGACAGTAGCAAGGATCGTTTGTTAATTACCCAAAGTGTGGATACAGTGTCCAATCCAAACGAATTTTATTATAAGGTTAGTGAATAAAAAGGAGAAATAGAAGATGAAACTAAAACATGTATTGACAGGATCAGTAATGGGGTTGAGCCTCGTAACAGCAGGAGTTATCACAACAAGTGTACTCCCTACAAGCAGTGTAGAAGCTGCAGAATACCGTAAGATTTATGCGGATGTAACTGCCCAGATGGGTCTAGATGGAAACTTGTACTTGGAAATTGTTGGAGAACGTCCTGATGTAACTGTTGCAACTGGCCAGTATAAGGCTGTTGAAATTTTAGAAGCAAATACAGGACGGGTGGTAAATCCAAATACTTTCATTGTTATTAATCCAGTTACAAATGGGGAAGCTAGGAAAAATGTTGGTAGAGCAAAGTTGAATTTATCTTTTCTAAATGGGAACCCTTACCCAGATGGAACCTATCTAGTTTCATTTAAGGATTTGACGCTTACACACGAATCAGGTTACTTCACTTTAGTTGGAGCTATTAAATTGACAATTAAAGATGGAGAATTTGTTAAATACGAAAAAGTTAACTTAAAGCCAACATCAACACCTGAACCAAAAATTCCAGAACAACCAAGTGGAAAGAATGGTTGGGTAGGTCGTTCTTACTACCAACATGGTCAAAAAGTTATCAGCAAATGGATCTATGATTCACAGTATAAGTCTTATTTCTATTTGAATGCTGCTGGTGAGTATGTTGAAAATGCTTGGGTAGGGAATTACTATCTCAAGTCTGGTGGCTACATGGCTAAGAGTGAATGGATTTATGATGGCAACTACGGTTCTTACTATTACTTGACATCAGAAGGAAGCTATGCGCGTAATGCTTGGTCAGGAAGTTATTACCTCAAATCAAATGGTAAGATGGCTAATAGTGAGTGGATTTATGACAATAACTACAAATCATATTATTATTTGACATCAGAAGGAAGCTACGCTCGTAACAAATGGGTAGGAGATTATTACCTTAAATCAGATGGTAAAATGGCTGTTAGCGAACGTACACCAGATGGTTACCGTGTAGATGGATCTGGTAAATGGATTAAATGATAAGGGATTAAAGGAGATTCTTAAGAAAATTGATGACTACAGTAAGTCTGAAAACAAAAATAGCTCCTCATCTTCTTATACCCTAGAACCGTAAGGAACATACTTAGGAATATTTTCATCAAGTGACAGTGCTTATGAAAATATTATTGGTCTAAGCATCATCTATAAAGTTACTGAGACCAAGTCGGATGGGTCTAAAGAAACTCATTTTAAAGATTATGGTTATGCATCAGGAGTCAAAAAAGATGGAAGTGTAGATATGGATAAGCTAGAGAAATTGCAGTTTAATACTACTACAGATTTAGAAGGGTTGAAGTCCTATTTATCGAATTATAAATTAAAAGAATATAAGCAGTGATAGTATTAAATTTGAAACTCATCAACTCAGGTTGGTGAGTTTTTGCTAGTTTGATAGTCTATTGAAATAAGACTATAATCAAGCTGTAACAGTATTTGAGGAGGTTTAGATGTACTTTAGATTGGAAAATGAGGAATCCCAGAAAGCACAAGAAATTGGGAATTTGATTCGTGCTTATAACCGTTCAAAAAGAGAAGAGGCTGAAAGTGAGCCATTGAATATTTATGTTGAAGATGAAAAAGGCAATCTTCTGGCAGGCTTGGTGGCTGAGACTTTTGGAAATTGGTTGGAAATAGAGTATTTGTTTGTAAAAGAGGAACTGCGAGGGCAAGGAATCGGTTCAAAACTACTGCAGCAAGCAGAAACTGAAGCTAAGAATCGAAACTGTCGTTTTGCTTTTGTCAATACTTACCAGTTCCAGGCACCAGACTTTTATCAGAAGCATGGCTACAAGGAAGTCTTTGCTTTGCAAGACTATCCTTACACAGGACAAAGATTTTATTACCAAAAGGATTTGTAAGGTGAATATGAAAGTATAAGGCAAAGAGGGGTTCTTGACATAAGTATGAAGGGGATTCTCGATAAATACCAGTTAAATCCTACAAATTGTGTCTTTCTAGACGATATTGAGGACAATACAATGGCAGCTGAGACATTAGATCTGAAAGCCTAGCACGTCAAGAAAAGAAGCGATGTTTTAGATATTTTGAAAAAAATTAATAATCAGAAAACTCTCTATTATTTTGTGGTAGAGGTTTTTTGTTAATAAAATTTTACAAAATGACATTTATATATTGCATTAAGTTAGATATATGATATAATGATGTTAAAAAGAGGCGCAACTTTTTAAAACTATAAGGAGGACGCAGGTGGCTAAAAATTTAAAATTAAAATTAGCTCGTGTAGAGCTTGATTTAACACAAGGTCAACTGGCAGAGGCTGTCGGGGTAACGCGCCAGACTATTGGTTTGATAGAGGCGGGAAAATATAATCCCAGTCTCTCGCTTTGCCAGTCCATTTGCAGATGTTTAGGGAAAACCCTAGACCAACTATTTTGGGAGGAAGAAGATGGTAAATAAATTCATTCATTATCAATTACTTGACGAAAGAGAAGAACAACTAATCAATAAAGCTGGGGTAGAGTCTTTTTCACTCTTTATTGGGCTTGTACTTCTAAGCTATTTGGTGGCAGTGTTGGCTCCATCTCTTTTTAATCCGAATTTTCTAGTGTATACTCTGATAGTAGGAATTTTCTTCTTTTTCAATCGTGCCCGTTATCTGGGAGTGACCTACTATAGTCGTTTTCATTTTACAATTTTAGGGTGTTTGCTGGTAACTCTCGCTATTACGACTCTTTTGATGTTGCAGAATTATCAATTTAACATAGAAATTTATCAGCACAATCCTTTGAACGTTAAATACTTATCTGCTTGGGTCATTACTTATCTGATTTACCTTCCTTGGGTTTTTATCGGTAATCTCGGCCTTAAAAGTTATGGTGAATGGGCTCAGAAAAAGTTTGAACAAGACATGGATGAACTGGAGAGTGGTGAATAGCTTGTTACTCTTTTCTCAATACAGCCAAAATGTGATATAATAGTACTAATTTATTGGAATACATGAAAGTTCTTGAAAATTTTCATGTGTTTCTAGCTAAGGAAGTAGAAAAAGTATGTATCCAGATGATAGTTTGACATTGCACACGGACTTGTACCAGATTAATATGATGCAGGTTTACTTTGACCAAGGGATTCACAATAAGAAGGCGGTTTTTGAGGTATATTTCCGCCAACAGCCTTTTAAGAACGGCTATGCGGTTTTTGCTGGTTTGGAAAGAATTGTGAATTATCTTGAAGATTTGCGTTTTTCAGATAGTGATATTGCCTATTTGGAGTCGCTGGGCTATCATGGGGCATTCTTGGACTACCTCCGCAATTTCAAGTTGGAGTTGACCGTTCGTTCTGCCCAAGAAGGGGACCTGGTTTTTGCTAATGAGCCGATTGTGCAGGTGGAAGGCCCTCTAGCCCAATGTCAGTTGGTCGAAACAGCCCTTTTGAACATCGTTAACTACCAGACTTTGGTGGCTACTAAGGCAGCTCGTATTCGTTCGGTTATCGAAGATGAACCCTTGATGGAGTTTGGGACACGTCGGGCTCAAGAAATGGATGCGGCTATCTGGGGAACACGCGCAGCGGTGATTGGTGGTGCCAATGGAACCAGCAACGTGCGTGCTGGTAAGCTCTTTGACATTCCTGTCTTGGGTACTCATGCTCATGCCTTAGTACAGGTTTATGGTAACGACTATGAGGCCTTCAAGGCTTACGCTGCGACCCACAAAAATTGCGTCTTTCTTGTGGACACTTATGACACCCTTCGCATCGGTGTACCAGCTGCCATTCAGGTGGCGCGTGAGCTGGGCGACCAGATTAACTTTATGGGTGTACGGATTGACTCAGGGGATATTGCCTACATTTCTAAGAAAGTCCGTCAGCAACTGGACGAGGCTGGATTTACAGAGGCTAAGATTTATGCTTCAAATGATTTGGACGAAAATACCATCCTCAACCTCAAGATGCAAAAGGCCAAGATTGATGTCTGGGGCGTGGGTACCAAGCTGATTACAGCTTATGACCAGCCAGCTCTTGGGGCAGTTTACAAGATTGTTGCAATCGAAGATGAAAATGGCCAGATGCGCAATACTATTAAGCTGTCAAATAATGCTGAAAAAGTGTCTACGCCAGGTAAGAAGCAGGTGTGGCGTATTACCAGTCGTGAAAAAGGCAAGTCAGAGGGTGACTACATCACTTATGATGGTGTTGATGTGAGTGACATGACAGAAATCAAGATGTTCCATCCGACCTATACTTATATCAAGAAGACAGTTCGTAATTTTGACGCTGTTCCTCTCTTAGTGGATATCTTCAAAGACGGAAAATTGATTTACAGCTTGCCTAGTTTGACTGAGATTCAGGACTATGCTCGTAAGGAATTTGACAAGCTTTGGGATGAGTACAAGCGCGTGCTCAATCCTCAGCACTATCCAGTGGATTTGGCGCGTGATGTATGGCAAGACAAGATGGACTTGATTGACAAGATGCGTAAGGAAGCCCTTGGTGAAGGAGAAGAAGAATGAGTTTGCAAGAAACGATTATCCAAGAGTTGGGTGTGAAACCAGTGATTGATGCCCAGGAAGAAATCCGTCGTTCTATTGATTTCTTAAAAAGATACCTGAAAAAACATCCCTTTCTAAAAACCTTTGTACTTGGGATTTCTGGGGGACAAGACTCAACTTTAGCAGGACGATTGGCTCAATTAACTATGGAAGAACTGCGAGCAGAGACAGGGGATGATAGCTACAAATTTATCGCTGTCCGCCTGCCTTACGGAGTGCAAGCTGATGAAGCAGATGCTCAAAAAGCTCTAGCATTCATCCAACCAGATGTCAGCTTGGTTGTGAATATCAAGGAATCAGCTGACGCCATGACGGCAGCAGTTGAAGCGACAGGTAGTCCTGTTTCGGACTTCAACAAGGGGAATATCAAGGCTCGTAGTCGTATGATTGCTCAGTATGCCCTTGCGGGTGCCCATAGCGGAGCCGTCATTGGGACAGACCATGCTGCGGAAAATATCACAGGTTTCTTTACCAAGTTTGGTGACGGTGGTGCAGATATTCTCCCTCTTTACCGCCTCAATAAACGCCAAGGAAAACAACTCTTGCAGGAACTTGGTGCAGACCCAGCCCTTTATGAAAAAATCCCAACAGCAGACCTAGAAGAAGATAAACCAGGTCTAGCTGACGAAGTAGCCCTCGGAGTCACTTATGAAGAGATTGACGACTACCTAGAAGGCAAAACAATCAGCCTAGAAGCTCAAGCGACCATTGAAAACTGGTGGCACAAAGGCCAACACAAACGCCACCTACCCATCACCGTATTTGATGACTTTTGGGAGTAAAAAGGTCCGGGGGACCTTTTTAGCTTCTTGCCTAGAAATTGGGAAGCAAGAATAACCTCCAGTGGAGGTTTTCAGCCTCTTACCTTGAAATAAGAAAGTGAGAGAACTTTTTACCCCGAGTTTAGAAATAAGAAAGCGAGGAAGGTCCGGTGGACCTTTTTAGCTTATTACATTGAAATTCAAAAGCAAAGTAAATTTAAATTGAGGTTGGGCAGAGAATCATCTATCAGAAAGCGAGGTAGCGTCATGAAAGCAATCGGTACGCAAATATTACAGACAGATCGTTTAATCTTGCGAAGATTTGTGGAAAGTGATGCAGAAGCCATGTTTCAGAATTGGGCTTCATCCGCTGAGAATCTGACCTATGTTACCTGGGATCCCCATTCTAATGTCGAAATCACTCGAAACTCGATTCGAAATTGGGTTGCCTCCTATACCAATCCCAACTATTACAAATGGGCCATTTGTCTCAAAGAAAAGCCAGGGCAAGTGATCGGGGATATCAGTATCGTTGAGATGGATGAGGAAGATTCAAGTTGTGAAATTGGCTATGTGCTAGGCAAGGCTTACTGGGGATATGGGATTATGACAGAGGCATTGAAAGCTGTCTTGGACTTTTGTTTTACTCAAGCAGGTTTTCAAGAAGTCAAGGCACGTCATGCCAGTCTCAATCCAGCTTCAGGTCGTGTCATGGAGAAGGCTGGAATGTCCTATCTAAAGACTATTACCAATGGTGTAGAGAGAAAAGGCTATCTTGCGGACCTTATTTATTATCAGATAAGTAGGGAAGACTAGTGAATTTTCTTTTCTGTTTCCATCCAAGTCAGACTTTGTCTGGCTTTTTTTGCAAGATTTCTAAATAATCTGATTAAATTCCTATTTTTCCCTATCATTGTCCCTGTTTTTTCTGGAGTTGTGGGGCTATAATAGTCCTATCGAATCAAAGAATGGAGGAAGACAATGGATACGATTATCTTTTTTATCAGTGTTTTTCTTGCTGGAATTCTTTCCTTCTTTTCTCCTTGTATTTTACCCTTGTTACCGGTCTATGCAGGGGTCTTGTTGGATGACAAAGATGGTGCTCAGGCTTCTAGTGGTAAATTTTCAATCTCACTTGTCAGTTTATTGCGAACTCTGGCCTTTATAGCGGGGATTTCTTTTATCTTTATCTTACTGGGATATGGTGCTGGTTTTTTAGGAGACCTTTTGTATGCTTATTGGTTTCAGTATGTGACGGGTGCGGTTATCATTCTCTTGGGCTTGCACCAGATAGAAGTCTTACATTTTCAGGGACTTTACAAGGAAAGAAGGCTACAATTACAGAGACAAGGGAAAAAGGGTAAGGGCTATAGTCAGGCATTTTTACTGGGATTGTCCTTTAGTTTTGCTTGGACACCTTGTGTGGGTCCGGTTCTTGGCTCTGTTTTGGCCTTGGCGGCTTCAGGTGGTTCAGGTGCTTGGCAGGGAGCTGGTCTCATGTTACTTTACACGCTGGGTTTGGCACTACCATTTTTGGTTCTAGCTCTAGCCTCCAGCTATGTCTTGAAACATTTCCGGAAACTCCATCCTTATCTTGGAATACTCAAAAAAGTAGGTGGTTTCCTCATTATCGTGATGGGAATCTTGGTGCTTTTAGGAAATGCTTCCATTTTGACTACATTATTTGAATAGAGAGGAAGAAGAAATGAAAAAATGGCAAACATGTGTTCTTGGAGCAGGTTCGCTCCTTTGTTTGACGGCTTGTTCAGGCAAGTCCATGACTAGTGAACACCAAATGAAAGATGAAATGAAGATGGAGCAGACAGCTAGTAAAACAAGCGCAGCTAAAGGGAAAGAAGTTGCTGATTTTGAACTGACGGGAGTAGATGACAAGACCTACCGCTTGTCTGATTACAAGGGCAAGAAAGTCTATCTCAAATTCTGGGCTTCTTGGTGTTCTATTTGTCTGGCTAGTCTTCCTGACACGGATGAAATCGCTAAAGATGCTGGTGATGATTATGTGGTCTTGACAGTAGTGTCTCCTGGACACAAGGGGGAACAAGCAGAAGCAGACTTTAAGAATTGGTATAAGGGATTGGATTATAAAACTTTCCCAGTTCTAATTGACTCATCAGGGAAACTTTTGGAAAGTTATGGTGTCCGTTCTTACCCAACTCAAGCCTTTATAGACAAGGAAGGAAAGCTGGTCAAAACGCAACCTGGTTTTATGGATAAGGATATGATTTTAAAAACATTGAAAGAAATGGGGTAGAGAAAGGCCATGAATGATAAAGTAAAATTGTTTGTTTTGGCAGGAATCTTTTTCCTAGCCATAAGCGGTTTCTATTTTCTATTGATGCGAAATGCAGGGCAGACAGATAGCTCGCAAATTGAAAAAGCATCAGTTAGCCAAGGAGGAAAAACAGTGAAAAAAACAGAAGTTAGTAAAGATGCAGACTTGCACGAAATTTATCTAGCTGGAGGTTGTTTCTGGGGAGTAGAGGAATACTTCTCCCGCGTTCCCGGAGTGACAGATGCCGTTTCAGGTTATGCAAATGGTAGAGGGGAAACAACCAAGTACGAATTGATCAACCAAACAGGACATGCGGAGACTGTCCATGTCACCTATGACGCCAATCAAATTTCCCTCAAGGAAATTCTGCTTCATTATTTCCGCATTATCAATCCAACCAGCAAAAATAAACAAGGAAATGATGTGGGAACCCAGTACCGTACTGGTGTTTATTACACAGATGACAAGGATTTAGAGGTGATTAACCAAGTCTTTGATGAGGTGGCTAAGAAATACGATCAACCTCTAGCAGTTGAAAAGGAGGCCTTGCAGAATTTCGTGGTGGCTGAAGATTACCACCAAGACTACCTCAAGAAAAATCCAAATGGCTACTGCCATATCAATGTCAATCAGGCTGCCTATCCCGTCATCGATGCCAGCAAATATCCCAAACCAAGTGATGAAGAATTGAAAAAGACCTTGTCACCTGAGGAGTATGCAGTCACCCAGAAAAATCAAACAGAACGGGCTTTCTCAAACCGCTACTGGGATAAATTTGAATCGGGCATCTATGTAGACGTGGCAACTGGCGAACCCCTCTTTTCATCAAAGGATAAGTTTGAGTCTGGTTGCGGTTGGCCTAGTTTTACCCAGCCCATCAGCCCAGATGTTGCCACTTACAAGGAAGATAAGTCTTACAATATGACGCGCATGGAAGTGCGGAGCCGAGTTGGAGATTCTCACCTTGGCCATGTCTTTACGGATGGACCACAGGACAAGGGTGGCTTGCGCTACTGTATTAATAGTCTCTCTATCCGCTTTATTCCCAAAGACCAAATGGAAGAAAAAGGCTATGCTTATTTACTAGATTATGTCGATTAATACTCTTCGAAAATCTCTTTAAACCACGTCAGCGTCGCCTTACCGTACGCAGATTTACTGACTTCGTCAGTTCTATCCACAACCTCAAAGCTGTACTTTGAGCAACCTGTGGCTAGCTTCCTAATTTGCTCTTTGATTTTCATTGAGTATAAGAAGTCTTTCCTAAGCAGTTAGAGGAGAATTTTGCTATACTGATACTAGTAAGTGACAAAGGAGAGAAGCATGACCTACACAATCTTAATCGTAGAAGATGAATATCTGGTAAGACAAGGCTTGACCAAGTTGGTCAATGTAGCAGCCTACGATATGGAAATCATCGGTCAGGCTGAAAATGGAAGGCAGGCTTGGGAGCTAATTCAAAAGCAGGTGCCAGACATTATTTTAACCGATATCAATATGCCTCAGCTAAATGGCATCCAGTTGGCCAGTCTGGTACGAGAAACCTATCCTCAGGTTCATCTAGTTTTTTTGACTGGCTACGATGATTTTGATTATGCCTTGTCTGCTGTCAAACTCGGTGTGGATGACTACCTGCTTAAGCCCTTTTCTCGTCAGGATATTGAGGAAATGTTGGGGAAAATCAAGCAAAAGTTGGACAAGGAAGAGAAAGAAGAGCAGTTACAAGATTTATTGACTAATAGGTTTGAAGGAAATATAGCCCAGAAAATCCAGTCCCATCTGGCTGATAGCCAGTTTAGTTTAAAGTCTTTGGCCAGTGACTTGGGCTTTAGTCCGACCTATCTGAGTTCCTTGATTAAGAAAGAGTTAGGACTGCCTTTTCAGGATTATCTGGTGCGAGAACGTGTCAAACAAGCCAAGCTCTTGCTTTTAACTACAGATTTGAAGATTTATGAGATCGCAGAAAAGGTTGGTTTTGAAGATATGAACTATTTTACCCAACGCTTTAAGCAGATTGCAGGTGTGACACCTCGTCAGTTTAAGAAGGGGGAAGGTTGATGAAGCGTTCTTCTCTCCTAGTCAGAATGGTTATTTCCATCTTTCTGGTCTTTCTCATTCTCCTAGCTCTAGTTGGGACTTTCTACTATCAATCTAGTTCATCAGCCATTGAGGCTAGCATTGAGGGCAATAGCCAGACGACTATCAGCCAAACTAGCCACTTTATCCAGTCTTATATCAAAAAATTAGAAACCACCTCGACTAGTTTGACCCAGCAGACAGATGTCCTAGCCTATGCTGAGAATCCCAGTCAAGACAAGGTCAAGGAAATCCGAGATCTATTTTTGACTATCTTGAAGGCAGACCAAGATTTGAAAGCTGTTGTACTGGTGACCAAATCTGGTCAGCTCATTTCTACAGATGACACTGTGCAGATGAAAACTTCTTCTGATATGATGGCAGAGGATTGGTACCAAAAGGCTATTCATCAGGGAGCCATGCCTGTTTTGACACCAGCTCGTAAATCAGATAGTCAGTGGGTCATTTCTGTCACTCAAGAACTTGTTGATGTAAAGGGAGCTAATCTGGGTGTGCTTCGTTTGGATATTTCCTATGAAACTCTGGAAGCCTATCTTAACCAGCTTCAGTTGGGTCAGCAGGGCTTTGCCTTCATTATCAATAAAAACCATGAATTTGTTTATCATCCTCAACACACAGTTTATAGTTCGTCTAGCGAAATGGAGGCCATGAAACCCTATATTGAGACAGGGCAGGGCTATACTCCAGATCACAAATCCTACGTCAGTCAGGAACAGATTGCAGGAACAGATTGGACGGTTATAGGAGTGTCTTCGCTGGAGAAGTTAGATCAGGTTCGGAGTCAACTTATGTGGACCTTGCTTGGGGCCAGTGTCACCTCTCTTCTTGCCTGTCTCTGCTTGGTGTGGTTCAGTCTCAAACGCTGGATTGCCCCTTTGAAGGATTTGAGAGAAACCATGCTGGAAATTGCTTCTGGTAATCAGAATCTTCGTGCCAAGGAAGCGGGTGCTTATGAACTGAGAGAGGTGACTCGCCAGTTCAATGACATGTTGGATCAAGTTGATCAACTTATGGCAGATATTCGCAGGCAGGAAGAAGCGACCCGTCAGTACCAACTTCAAGCACTGTCGAGCCAGATTAACCCCCATTTCCTCTATAATACCTTGGACACCATCATCTGGATGGCTGAATTTCAGGATAGTCAGCGCGTGGTTCAGGTGACCAAGTCTTTGGCAACCTATTTCCGCTTGGCGCTCAATCAAGGCAAGGACTTGATTTCCTTGTCCGACGAAATCAATCATGTCCGTCAGTATCTCTTTATCCAAAAACAACGTTATGGAGATAAACTGGAATACGAGATTGCTGAAAATCCTGCCTTTGATCATCTAGTCTTGCCCAAGTTGGTGTTACAACCCTTGGTAGAAAATGCTCTTTATCATGGCATCAAGGAGAAGGAAGGTCAGGGACATATTAGAGTTTCTGTCCAGAAACAGGATTCGGGCTTGGTCATCCGCATTGAGGATGATGGCGTTGGCTTCCAAGTTGCTGGCGATAGTAGTCAAAGTCAACTCAAACGTGGTGGAGTTGGTCTTCAAAATGTTGACCAACGGCTCAAACTTCATTTTGGAGCCAATTACCAGATGAAGATCGATTCTGCCCCTTTAAAGAGTACGACAGTTGAAATATACATAAATAGAATAGAACCTAACTAACTCCCAGTCAATTCTGGGAGTTTTATGCAGGTTGGAGTAAGATTTTCAGGTTGTCTATCTTGCTAAAAACAAGAAAAAACGATATGATAGATAGTGACAAAAGAGGTATCAAGTATGAAGGAAAAAGACATTCAAAGAGAGACAAGCCAGATTGTAGAAGATGTATTGGAAAAGGCCAATTTGAAGCAAGGATCTATCTTTGTTTTGGGCCTTTCTTCTAGTGAAGTGATAGGTGGTCAGATTGGCAAGGAATCCAGCCAAGAAATTGGCGAAATCATTGTGAAGACCATCCTAGATATCCTAGAAGAAAAAGGAATTCATCTAGCTGTTCAAGGTTGTGAACATGTCAATCGGGCTCTCGTTGTTGAACGTCAGGTTGCAGAGCAGTTTGGTCTGGAAATCGTTAGTGTCCTTCCTACTCTTCATGCAGGAGGTTCGGGTCAGTTGGCAGCCTTCAAGTTTATGAAGGATCCAGTTGAGGTTGAATTTATCAAGGCTCATGCTGGATTGGATATCGGAGACACTGCAATTGGCATGCATGTCAAGCATGTTCAGGTTCCGATTCGCCCTCTTTTAAGAGAGATTGGTCATGCCCACGTAACGGCGTTGGCTAGTCGTCCAAAATTAATCGGAGGTGCGCGTGCGCATTATCCACAAGATTCTATCAGAAAGTCGTGAAAATGAGAAAAACAAAACAACAACTAGAAAAAATTACCAAATATTCCATTCGTAAGCTAACTGTTGGGGTAGGTCCTGTAGCCATCGGGGCCTTCCTTTTTGGTGCCAGTACTCTTTCAGTAGATAAGGTTCAGGCCAATGAAGTTGGTGGTACTCATAGCGTTCATTACCGTTATTTGGCGGAGCAGGAATTGACTGAGTCTGAAAAAGTCCTGATTCATCATGAAGTTCCAACAGAATTTCAAGATGATGATATTCTCTATGTAGTTTATCGCAAGAAGGCGACTAACAGTCAGCAACTTCCCTACACAGGAAGTAAGGAACTTGCTTTGGCAGGTCTTGGCTTGGTAACGGCTTCTCTAGCAGTCTTTTTGGTGTCCAAAAAAGGTCGTAAAGAGGTTTTAGGTGTTCTCTTGATTAGTTCTTTAGGAGCCAGCACTTTTGTACCTTATGGAACATTTGCGTTTGAAAATAAAGAATTGCTTTCTTACAACCAAACTATTTCGGCCTCTACCCATGAAGGCTTGGCCGAAGGGATTATCCATATTGATGGTTATGAGTACATTGGCTACTTCAAGGAAGCAGAACTTCATCCATCAAAACGAGCTTCAGCTGAGAAGCCTCAGTTACCAGTAGAAAAGAAAAGTTCAAAAGAAAATGAGAAAACTGAAGTCGTTCAAGAAAGACCTGCTGTTGCTCCAGAAACTGTCGTTGAGAAACCTGTAGTAGAGACTCCAGTTGCTCCTGCTGTTGAAGAAAAACCAGTTTCTGAGAAGCCTCAGGCTAGACAGGAAGAGAGCTTGGTTGAGATTCCTTTTGAAACGGTCACAAGCCCAGATGCGAATCTAGCAGAAGGACAGACTCGTATCGTCACAGCCGGAGTAAATGGTCAGCGTCGTCTTGTAACCAAAGTTTCGATGGTCAATGGTCAAGAAGTTAGAGAAGTCATTGAAGACCAAGTGGTTCAAAATCCTGTGTCGCAAGTCATTGCAGTCGGAACTAAGAAAGAGGTGCAACCTGCCCCAACTCCAGTACCACAAACTGAACCAAGCCACCAAGTAGCTAAAGGAACCCAAGAGGCAGGCAAAGAAGGTCAAGCGTTAACACAGCCAGAATTGCCAGAAGCTACTGTAGAGTCTAAAGGAACC
>NZ_AEDV01000024.1 GCF_000148545.1 Streptococcus mitis SK597
TTTATTCCGCCATAGCTCAGTTGGTAGTAGCGCATGACTGTTAATCATGATGTCGTAGGTTCGAGTCCTACTGGCGGAGTAGTTAATTAAAGGAGGTTCTGCCCTCTTTTTTGTTATATAATTAATAATCTATCTCGCACCTAATGAAGCGGGATATTTTTCTTGACGATATAAGTTTCAGACACCATCATTTTCGAGCACTGATAGCAGTTAAAACGGCGCTTTCTAAGAAGAATTCTAGTAGGCATACCAGTCGTTTCGAGGTAAGGGATCTTAGACGTTTTTTGAAAGTCATATTTCTTCATTTGACTTCTACAATCAGGGCAAGATGGAGCCTCATAGTCCAGTTTAGAGATAATTTCCTTATGTGTAGCCCTATTGATGGTATTCATAATTTAGGGTCTGTAAGCTCTAGTAATTTTGTGATAAAGTGTATTTGTGATAAAGTGTAATTGTTCCATATGATTCTTTCTAATGATTGTTTGGTGCCTTTTCATTATAAATCTTATGGAATTTTTTTCTAACATAAAATAGGTTCCATAATATCCATAGAGGATTTAACCACTATAAATATTATAGTTATTTTTCTTTTTAATGATTATTAAGTGCTTCATTTCTATTCAATCACTTTATAGCTTAAACTGTGAAAGATTCAATGCAATGGTAACCGTACAGGATGATTTGTAATAAGGATAATTTCTGTAAATCATTTATAGGAAATTTTTTATTTTTAGGGATTTAATAGTTTGTTTTTGATGTAAGATATTTATTTCTATTCTGTCAATTTTTCCTATTTTTTCTCTTGTTGAGGTTGGTATTTTAACAATTCAGGAATTATTAATGATTAATTAAAATTTTTTGTTAAAATAAGATCATAAAAAGTAAAGGAGTGTATGCTTATGCTACAAAATATTTATGATCAGATGACTGATTTCTATGACAGTATCGAAGAAGAGTATGCTACTTTCTTTGGTAATAGTTGGGACTGGGAACATTTTCATTTTAAATTTTTGATTTATTATTTAGTTAGATATGGCATTGGGTGTCGTAGGGATTTTATCGTTTACCATTATCGTGTTGCTTATCGTTTGTATCTTGAAAAGATGATAATGAAACAAGGTTTTATTTCTTGTTGAGATAGTCTGAGTTAATTTCCGAACAAACTTACTTTTTTATGGCAATATAACAATAAATAGCTGGTAATTTTTCTAAAACATTTTTTAATAGTTGGAAATAGCAAATTTTTCTATTGTTTCTTCTTGATAAAAAGGCGATTTTTTCTTATAATAAATTGTAAGATATAATTGCAGGTGAGATTCCTGCCATGTATGTGAGAAAGGAAGAGCCTGAGGGCTCAGACAAGATTATGACTTCAGTTGTTGTTGTAGGTACCCAGTGGGGTGATGAAGGTAAAGGGAAGATTACAGACTTCCTTTCAGCGAATGCAGAAGTGATTGCACGTTACCAAGGTGGTGATAATGCTGGTCACACGATTGTGATTGATGGTAAGAAGTTTAAATTGCACTTGATTCCATCTGGGATTTTCTTCCCTGAAAAAATCTCTGTTATTGGGAATGGTATGGTTGTAAATCCTAAATCTCTTGTAAAAGAGTTGAGCTATCTTCATGAGGAAGGTGTTACAACTGATAACTTGCGTATTTCTGATCGCGCGCATGTCATTTTGCCTTATCATATCGAGTTGGATCGTTTGCAAGAAGAAGCTAAGGGCGACAATAAGATTGGTACTACAATCAAGGGAATTGGTCCAGCTTATATGGACAAGGCTGCTCGTGTTGGGATTCGTATCGCTGATCTTTTGGATAAAGATATTTTCCGTGAGCGTTTAGAACGTAACCTTGCTGAAAAAAATCGTCTTTTTGAAAAATTGTATGACAGTAAGGCGATTGATTTCGATGATATTTTTGAAGAATATTACGAATATGGTCAACAAATCAAGAAATATGTGACAGACACATCTGTCATTTTGAATGATGCACTTGATAACGGTAAACGTGTGCTTTTTGAAGGTGCACAAGGTGTTATGCTAGATATCGACCAAGGTACTTATCCATTTGTTACGTCATCAAATCCTGTGGCTGGTGGTGTTACGATTGGTTCTGGTGTTGGTCCAAGTAAGATTGACAAGGTTGTTGGTGTATGTAAAGCCTATACGAGTCGTGTAGGAGACGGTCCTTTCCCAACTGAGTTGTTTGATGAAGTGGGAGAACGTATCCGTGAAGTCGGTCATGAATATGGTACAACAACTGGTCGTCCACGTCGTGTGGGATGGTTTGATTCAGTTGTGATGCGTCATAGCCGTCGCGTTTCTGGTATTACTAATCTTTCATTGAACTCTATCGATGTTTTAAGTGGTTTAGATACTGTGAAAATCTGTGTGGCCTATGATCTTGATGGTCAACGTATTGACTACTATCCAGCTAGTCTTGAGCAATTGAAACGTTGCAAGCCTATCTATGAAGAATTGCCAGGTTGGTCAGAAGATATTACCGGAGTTCGTAATTTGGAAGATCTTCCTGAGAATGCGCGTAACTATGTTCGTCGTGTGAGTGAATTGGTTGGTGTTCGTATTTCTACTTTCTCAGTGGGTCCTGGTCGTGAACAAACAAATATTTTAGAAAGTGTTTGGTCCTAAGAGATTTTTAAGATTTGTTTAAGATAGGTCGGGTATACTATAGACAGTTACAAGAAGACCTCCTAACTTGTTGTAACAAATATCCTAAACTTTTCTTTTTCATAATAATCTCCCTATAGAGTCACCGCATTCGGTGGCTTTTTTTGTCTTGAGATTCATGATATAATAATAAAATCGATAAGTAGTAAAAGGGAAATTGATGAATTATACAGTTGAAGAAAAAGAAGTCTTTATGAGGGAAGCTTTGAGAGAGGCTGAGATTGCTCTTGAACACGATGAAATTCCAATTGGTTGTGTTATTGTCAAGGACGGAGAAATCATTGGCCGTGGGCATAATGCGCGTGAGGAGTTGCAACGAGCGGTTATGCATGCGGAGATTATGGCTATAGAGAATGCGAATCTGAGTGAGGAGAGCTGGCGCTTGTTGGATTGCACGCTTTTTGTGACCATTGAGCCTTGTGTCATGTGTAGTGGGGCAATTGGACTTGCCCGTATTCCAAACGTGGTCTATGGGGCTAAAAACCAGAAATTTGGCGCTGCTGGGAGTTTGTACGATATCTTGACAGATGAGCGTCTTAATCATCGTGTGGAGGTTGAAACGGGAATTTTGGAAGATGAATGCGCAGCTATTATGCAGGACTTTTTTAGAAATAGACGGAAAAAATAATTTTGCTTTTAAAATGAATAGGAATGTGATATAATAAATAGTGGAGCAACAGTTCTGCGTGAAGCGGGTCAGGGGAGGAATCCAGCAGCCCTAAGCGATTTGAATTGTGTGCTCTTTTTTTCGTGCTTTTTCCGAATAAATAAGATAGAATAATCTAGAATAAATGATAATAGAAAAGAGAAGATGATGAAAATTCGTGGTTTTGAATTGGTTTCTACTTTTACAGATGAAAATTTATTGCCCAAGCGTGAGACAGCGCATGCGGCTGGTTACGATTTAAAGGTTGCTGTGCGCACAGTTATTGCGCCAGGAGAGATTGTCTTGGTTCCGACAGGGGTTAAGGCTTATATGCAGCCGACTGAGGTTCTTTACCTTTATGATCGCTCTTCAAATCCTCGTAAGAAGGGCTTGGTCTTGATTAACTCTGTGGGTGTCATTGATGGAGATTATTATGGAAATCCTGGGAATGAAGGGCATATTTTTGCTCAGATGAAGAATATCACAGACCAAGAGGTTGTTCTTGAAGTTGGGGAACGTGTGGTCCAGGCTGTCTTTGCGCCTTTCTTAATCGCAGATGGAGATGCGGCTGATGGCGTTCGAACTGGTGGATTTGGATCGACTGGGCACTAGAATGAAGATTATCTTTGTACGTCACGGGGAGCCAGATTATCGTGAGTTAGAGGAGCGTTCTTATACGGGATTTGGGATAGATTTGGCGCCCTTGTCTGAGAAGGGACGGCAGCAAGCTCAGGAACTGAGCAAAAATCCTTTACTCTCTTCAGCTGAAATAATCATATCTTCTGCAGTTACAAGAGCTTTAGAAACGGCTTCTTATGTGGCCTGTGCTACGGGACTTCCTTTGAGAGTGGAGCCATTATTGCATGAATGGCAGGTCTATGAAAGTGGCACAGATAATTTTGAAAAAGCTCGTACTATGTTTCTAGAAAATAATGGGGGGTTACTTCCTAATAGTCCTATTCAATATGAGACAATTACGGAGATGAAGTCTCGTTTTCTAGAATGCATGGCTAAGTATCGAGATTACCAGACCGTGATAGTGGTAACTCACAACATGCTCATGCGCCAGTTTGTACCAAATGAGAAGATTGATTTTTGCCAAGTAATTGAGTGTGAGTTAGAGATATAGAAAGAGGTTTATCATCGCAAAGAAAAAAGCGGCATTTGTATGTCAAAATTGTGGGTATAATTCCCCTAAATATCTGGGACGTTGTCCCAACTGTGGGTCTTGGTCTTCTTTTGTAGAAGAGGTTGAGGTTGCCGAGGTCAAGAATGCGCGTGTGTCCTTGACAGGTGAGAAAACCAAGCCCATGAAACTGGCTGAGGTGACTTCCATCAATGTCAATCGAACCAAGACGGAGATGGAGGAATTCAACCGTGTACTTGGAGGCGGAGTGGTACCGGGAAGTCTCGTCCTAATCGGTGGGGATCCTGGGATTGGGAAATCAACCCTTCTTCTACAAGTCTCAACCCAGTTATCTCAAGTGGGGACAGTTCTCTATGTCAGTGGGGAGGAGTCTGCCCAGCAGATTAAGCTACGAGCAGAGCGTTTGGGAGATATTGATAGCGAGTTTTATCTCTATGCAGAGACCAATATGCAGAGTGTTCGAGCTGAGGTGGAGCGCATCCAACCAGACTTCCTCATTATTGACTCCATTCAGACCATTATGTCTCCTGAAATTTCAGGGGTGCAGGGATCTGTTTCTCAGGTGCGTGAGGTGACAGCTGAACTTATGCAGCTGGCCAAAACTAATAACATTGCCATCTTTATCGTAGGTCATGTGACCAAGGAAGGAACCTTAGCTGGGCCTCGTATGTTGGAGCATATGGTGGATACGGTGCTTTACTTTGAAGGGGAGCGTCACCATACTTTTCGTATTTTGAGAGCGGTTAAAAACCGTTTTGGCTCCACTAATGAGATTGGGATTTTTGAGATGCAGTCGGGCGGTTTGGTTGAGGTCCTCAATCCGAGTCAAGTTTTTTTAGAAGAGCGTTTGGATGGGGCGACTGGCTCGTCAATCGTTGTGACCATGGAAGGGACGCGTCCGATTTTGGCGGAGGTTCAGGCTTTGGTAACACCGACCATGTTTGGAAATGCCAAGCGTACGACCACAGGTCTTGATTTTAATCGTGCTAGCTTGATTATGGCTGTTTTGGAAAAACGGGCAGGTCTTCTCTTGCAAAATCAGGATGCTTATCTCAAATCTGCTGGCGGTGTCAAATTGGATGAACCTGCCATTGACTTGGCCGTTGCAGTTGCTATTGCTTCGAGCTACAAAGACAAGCCAACTAATCCTCAGGAATGTTTTGTAGGAGAATTGGGCTTGACAGGAGAGATTCGGCGTGTGAATCGTATCGAGCAACGTATCAATGAAGCTGCTAAACTGGGCTTTACTAAGATTTATGTACCTAAGAATTCCTTGACAGGAATTACTCCGCCTAAGGAAATTCAGGTTATTGGGGTGACAACGATTCAGGAAGTTTTGAAAAAGGTCTTTGCTTAATCTGTGACAAATCCTCTTAAAAATGATAAGATAGGAGAAATATTTGACTATCAAATTTTCAAGGAGGGAATCGTGTCGTATTTTGAACAGTTTATGCAAGCCAATCAGGCTTATGTTGCCCTACATGGGCAGTTAAATCTGCCACTTAAACCCAAAACAAGAGTGGCTATTGTGACCTGTATGGACTCTCGTCTGCACGTTGCGCAAGCTCTAGGTTTGGCACTTGGGGATGCTCATATCTTGCGGAATGCAGGTGGTCGAGTGACTGAGGACATGATTCGTTCGCTAGTTATTTCCCAACAACAAATGGGGACAAGAGAGATTGTGGTGCTGCACCATACAGACTGTGGTGCTCAGACCTTTGAAAATGGTCCTTTTCAGGAGTATCTGAAAGAGGAACTAGGTGTCGATGTGTCAGACCAGGACTTCTTGCCTTTCCAAGATATAGAAGAGAGTGTGCGAGAGGATATGCAATTGCTTATCGAGTCTCCCCTAATACCAGACGATGTCATTATCTCTGGTGCTATTTACGATGTGGATACAGGAAGTATGACAGTCGTAGAATTATAAAAAATTCATTTAGAAAGAAAGTGTATGAAGAAAAACAGTATTTTATTTATTTTTATTTTATTGCTATGTATTGGTTTGCAGTATGAAACCATTTACTATACGGACGGTTCGATGTCAGCTGCGGAATATGGACTCATGGGAGTTTCTATCTTTCTAGCTCTCTTTTACATGATTCCGGCTCTTTATTTCCTTTTCCGTATTGGGAAAAAATGGGAATTGCCAAAGAAGGTCTTGATCTTGTCTTTATTGGGTGGGATGTTCCTTTCAGGCTGGTTATCTAGCTTTGCTAATACCTATATCCATGATTTACTGGGTGTGCTTTTCCCAGATAGTGCATTTTTAAATGCCTTTGAAAGTGCGATTGTGGCTCCTTTGGTAGAAGAACCCTTGAAATTGTTGCCACTTGTCTTTGTTTTAGCTTTGATTCCTGTGCGAAAATTAAAATCTTTGTTTTTACTAGGGATTGCTTCTGGTTTGGGATTCCAAATGATTGAGGATATTGGCTATATTCGTACGGATTTACCGGAGGGATTTGACTTTACCATTTCGAGAATTTTAGAGCGTATCATCTCAGGAATTGCCTCTCACTGGACTTTTTCAGGTCTGGCTGTAGTAGGTGTTTACTTGCTTTACAGAGCCTATAAAGGACAAAAGGTTGGCAAGAAACAGGGGCTTATTTTCCTAGGTTTAGCCTTGGGAACTCATTTCTTGTTTAACTCTCCTTTTGTGGAGTTGGAGACAGAGTTGCCTTTAGCGATTCCAGTGGTTACAGCTATTACACTCTATGGTTTTTATCAGGCTTATCGCTTTGTTGAGAAGCACGATGAGATAATGAACTAGAATATTTTTCAAAAGAATGATGCAAGGGTACAAATATGGTGTCCTTCTTTTATTTTTGATTGAAAAATAGTGTAAAAAGCGCTACAATGGTAGATGGAAAATCTTGTGAAAAGCACAAGTGATACATATATACCGGAGGAAATCATGTCTTTTTCTGATTTAAAGCTGTTTGCCCTTTCTTCTAATCAAGAATTGGCAGAACGTGTGGCGCAGGAGATTGGGATAGAGTTGGGGAAATCAAGTGTCCGCCAATTTTCAGATGGAGAGATTCAGGTCAACATCGAAGAATCAATCCGTGGGAAACACGTCTTTATCCTACAATCAACTAGCTCGCCTGTAAATGACAATCTGCTTGAAATTTTGATTATGGTGGATGCTTTGAAGCGTGCGAGTGCAGAATCTGTCAATGTTGTCATGCCTTACTATGGGTATGCACGTCAGGATAGAAAGGCGAGAGCGCGTGAGCCAATCACTTCAAAACTGGTCGCAAATATGCTTGAAGTAGCTGGAGTGGATCGTTTATTGACTATCGACTTGCATGCTGCGCAGATTCAAGGATTCTTTGATATTCCTGTGGATCATTTGATGGGGGCTCCTCTGATTGCGGATTATTTTGAGCGTCGTGGCATGGTTGGTTCTGACTATGTGGTTGTCAGCCCAGACCATGGAGGGGTGACTCGTGCCCGTAAGTTGGCAGAATTTTTGAAAACATCTATCGCTATTATTGATAAACGTCGTAGCGTTGATAAGATGAATACTAGTGAAGTCATGAACATCATCGGTAAGGTCGAAGGCAAGACTTGTATCTTGATTGATGATATGATTGATACTGCTGGAACGATTTGTCATGCGGCAGATGCTCTTGCAGAAGCTGGTGCTGTTGAAGTCTATGCAAGCTGTACGCACCCAGTTCTTTCTGGTCCTGCTATGGACAATATCCAAAACTCAGCTATCAAGAAATTGGTTGTTTTGGATACCATCTATCTGCCAGAAGAGCGTTTGATTGATAAGATTGAGCAGATTTCAATCGCTCATCTTTTGGGAGATGCTATCGTGCGTATTCATGAAAAACGCCCACTTTCTCCACTTTTCAGTATTGAGAAAAAGATTTAATGACCAAGCCTGAGATAATTCTCAGGTTTTTTTCGTCTATTTTGCGAATAAATAGATAGAGTCAGTGAATCTAGTAAAACTAGATTTAAAAATGTGCTATAATGAAAGGAGAAAGAATATGACATTACGTCATCCGGGAATCAGCCCGACTAATGATTTGGTTGCTAAGAAAATCTTTAGCAATCCAGAAATCACTTGTCAATTTATCCGCGATATGCTGGATTTGCCAGCAAAAAATGTGACCATTTTGGAGGGAAGCAATATTCATGTCTTGCCTTCCATGCCGTACTCGGCCCAGGATTTCTATACCAGTATTGATGTCTTGGCGGAGTTAGATAATGGAACGCAGGTTATTATCGAAATCCAAGTTCATCATCAGAATTTTTTCATCAATCGCCTGTGGGCTTACCTGTGCAGTCAGGTCAATCAAAATCTCGAAAAAATTCGCCAACAAGAAGGCAATACTCACCAGAGCTATAAACACATCGCACCTGTTTACGCAATAGCTATTGTGGATAGTAATTACTTTCAGGATGATTTGGCTTTCCATAGCTTTAGTATGCGAGAGGACACGACAGGTGAGGTTTTAACCATCACAAACAATGGTCAAGAAAACCATCTGGTCAAGATGGCATTCTTGGAATTAAAAAAATATAGAGAAACCAGCAAAGACGAGGTTCGCAAGCCGTGGTTGGAGTTTTTCGGGAATAAACCCTTTACTCAACAACCCGAGCGAGCCATCAGCCAGGCAGACCAACTGCTGGACTACAAGAGCTGGTCCGAGGAGGACAGGAAGATGTTTAGTCAACTACGTATGCGCGAAGAACAAGCTTTGTTGGCACAGGATTATGCCTTGGAGAAAGCTGAAGAAAAAGGATTAGAGCGTGGTATTGAACAAGGACGAGCAGAGGGCATTGAACAGGGACTGGAGCGTGGAAAAGTTGAAGGAAGAGTCTTTGCTTTCCTAGATATGGTCCGCCAAGGTCTTCTAACACCTGAAGTTGCCAGTCAACAGTTGGGTATGACCGTCTCTGAGTTTGAGGCGTTGTTGTAAGACTAGCACTAATAGTCAAGATGGCGTTCTTGGAATTAAAAAAATATAGAGAAACCAGCAAAGACGAGATTCGCAAGCCGTGGTTGGAGTTTTTCGGTAATAAGCCCTTTACTCAAGAACCAGAGCGAGCTATCAGACAAGCAGACCAACTGCTGGACTACAAGAGCTGGTCCGAGGAGGATAGGGAGATGTTTAGTGAACAACGCAGACGCGAAGAACAAGCCTTGCTAGCGCATGACTATGCCTTGGAACAAGCTGAGGAAAAGGGCTTAGAGCGTGGTCTTGAACGTGGTAAAGTTGAAGGAAGAGTTTTTGCTTTTCTAGATATGGTTCGCCAAGGTCTTTTGCCTTCTGAGGTTGCGAGTGAGCAGCTGGGCATGACTGTCGCTGAGTTTGAGGCGTTGTTGTAAAGACATAAGCGAGAAATCTGTAAACGTTATGCGATCTGAAAACAACTAAACAGGATAGCTAAATTTCTTGATGTAAAAGAGATTGGCTATCTTTTTTGTTAGTAAAGTTTGGACTTTTCCCTTTCTTTTCCGAATAAATAGATAGTAGCAGTAAATCTAGCAAACCTAGATTTAAAACTGTGGTATAATAAAAGGAGGAAAAGGATGATTCTAAGACATCCGGGCATTAGCCCAACCAACGACTTGGTTGCTAAGAAGATTTTTAGTAACCCAGAAATCACTTGTCAATTTATTCGCGATATGCTGGATTTACCAGCCAAAAATGTGATCATTTTGGAGGGAAGTAACATTCACGTCTTGCCTCCCATGCCGTACTCGGCCCAGGATTTCTACACCAGTATAGATGTTTTAGCTGAACTAGATAATGGAACCCAAGTAATCATTGAAATTCAAGTCCATCATCAGAATTTTTTCATCAATCGCCTGTGGGCTTACCTGTGTAGTCAGGTCAATCAAAATCTTGAAAAAATCCGTCAACGAGAAGGTGATACTCATCAGAGCTATAAACACATCGCACCAGTATACGCTATCGCAATCGTGGACAGCAATTACTTTTCAGATGACTTGGCTTTTCACAGCTTTAGTATGCGCGAGGATACGACAGGTGAGGTTTTAACAATTACAAACAATGGACAGGAAAACCATCTGGTTAAGATGGCATTCTTGGAATTAAGAAAGTACAGAGAAACCAGCAAGGATAGTGTTCGCAAGCCGTGGTTGGAGTTTTTCGGCAACAAGCCCTTTACCCAAGAACCAGAGCGAGCCATCAGCCAAGCAGATCAACTGCTGGACTACAAGAGCTGGTCCGAGGAGGACAGGAAAATGTTTAGTCAACTACGTATGCGCGAAGAACAAGCATTATTGGCTCATGACTATGCCTTGGAACAAGCGGAGGAAAAGGGCTTAGAACGTGGTCTTGAACGTGGTCGTGCAGAAGGTATTGAACAGGGACTGGAGCGTGGGAAAGTTGAAGGAAGGGAAGAAGGGAAACTTTTTGCCTTCTTAGACATGGTTCGCCAACATGTTTTAACCTCTGAATTTGCGAGTGAGCAATTAGGTATGACCGTCTCTGAGTTTGAAGCGTTGTTGTAAGACTAGCACTAATAGTCAAGATGGCATTCTTGGAATTAAAAAAATATAGAGAAACCAGCAAAGACGAGGTTCGCAAGCCGTGGTTGGAGTTTTTCAGGAACAAGCCCTTTACTCAAGAACCTGAGCGAGCCATCAGCCAAGCAGACCAACTGCTGGACTACAAGAGCTGGTCCGAGGAGGACAGGAAGATGTTTAGTCAACTACGTATGCGAGAAGAACAAGCCTTGTTGGCACAGGACTATGCCTTGGAGCAAGCTGAAGAAAAAGGTTTAAAGCGTGGTCTTGAACAGGGACTGGAGCGTGGAAAAGTTGAAGGAAGTTTGTCTATACTACTAAATCTCGTTCGCCAACATCTCCTGACTTCCGAGATAGCCAGCCAGCAATTGGGAATGACTGTCGCAGAATTTGAGGCTTTATTATGAGTTCAATCTTTATATAGTAGAAAGTTGATGAAATGGCAAGTGTTATCCAAATACTTGCCGTTTTTACTTGACTTTTACAAGGGTTTGTAAGATAATACCAAGGAAGTAAGTTCTGTCTAACTATCTATATAGTTTAGATATAAAAGATATCATCTGAGGGATGAGTAGTTGCGAAATGTCAACTTGGAGGCTAGAGTATTTCAGGGGGAATTTTTTCGCGAGTTAGTTTCTTTCTCTTTTTTTCGAAGAAATAGGAAAAAAGTTTAAAAAACATAAGAAAACTCTTGACAAATCCTGCAAATATTTATATACTGTATGGTAGTAAGATAGTCTTACGAAAAATAATATAATGAAAAACAAAGGAGATAAAACGATGAAAAAAGTTTTATTGACAAGCGCAGTCGCTCTTGCAGCATTTGGTGCTGTACAAGCTGTTTCAGCTGATGATTCATATGCAACTTTAATTAAGGATGCTCTTGGAGTTAAGGTCAGTGGGGAAGTTAAAGTTGATGATGCAGTAGCTAAGGTTAGAGCTCTTCAACCTGTTGTAAATGCATTGCGTGCAGCTAATTCAACTCTACAAGCTTCAACAAAAGCTCAAAAGGCAGCAGAGGAAAAACTTACAGAAGCTCAACAAGCTTATTCTGATGCCGTTAAAGCTCTTCGTGATGCTGAACTAAAAAGAGGTGATGCAGAAGGACAAAAAGCAATTTTTACAGAATTACAAGCAAAAGTAGATGCTAAGAAAGCTAAAGATTCAGCAGAATTGGCAACTAAAAAAGCTGAATTAGGTGAAAAAGAAGGAACACGTACAGGAGCATATTTAGCATTAGATAATGCTAAGGGAGTCTTGGAAAAAGTTCAGAAAGCCGTTAATGATCTATATGATCAAAAACCACTTGGTGGTGATGCAGAAGCTACAAAGGAATACGAAGCTAAAAAATTAAAAGTTGAGTCAGTATTGGCAAAAGCTCAACAAACTTATTCTGACGCTAATGAAAAAGTTTCTACTTTAGAAAAAGAAGTTAAAGAGCTAGAGGCTACTGTAAAAGCAGAAAAAGAAGACTCTGAAAAACTTACAAAAGCTATTAAAGCTTTGGAAAAAGCAATTTCTGACGGTACAGGTCTATTGGAAGAAGGTCAAACTTTTGCTAAGCTAGTAGAAGTTAAGAATGCTAAATACACAGCAGTTGGAGACGCTACTACTAAGTTGTTCAATACAGATACTGCGCTAAAAACTGCGAAAGCTAATTATAAAGAAGCAGAAGAAAAAGCTAAAGCTGAATACAAAAAACAAAATGTAGTATTCGTATTGGAAGATGTTATTAAAGCAGATACACCAACTCCAGCAGCTGTAGTTAAATTCGGTTGGAATAAAGATACTAAAGGTAACTGGACTTATGTAGTAGACTCAAAAGGTACAAAAGCAACAGGTTGGGTTAATGATCAAGGAACTTGGTACTACCTAAATGCTGAAGGTGTTATGCAAACAGGTTGGGTTAAAGATAACGGAACTTGGTACTACTTGAAATCATCAGGTGCAATGGCAACTGGTTGGGTTAAAGATAACGGAACTTGGTACTACTTGAAATCATCAGGTGCAATGGCAACTGGTTGGTATCAAGTTGGTGGTAACTGGTACTACTCATACGCATCAGGAGCTCTTGCAGTTAACACAACTACTCCAGATGGATATAAAGTAAACCACAACGGTGAGTGGGTTTAATTTAAAATAATTGAATCATAACAGGAGAGAAATCTCCTGTTTTTTGGTTTTAACAATGGTAGTGGGTTGAGTTTTGTCGGCTCTTTGTCAACTGTAGTGGGTTGAAGAAAAGCTAAGCTCGAGAAAGGACACATTTCGTCCTTTCTTTTTTGATGTTAAAAATGATGAAAATACGCTTCTTAAAGTGTTTATAGCTAATAAACTTTAAAAACCAATATATGATTTTAGTACCCATGCTGATATTACAGATGGGTGATATTTTCACGTTTTAATCAAAAATGAGGTCATATGACCGTCTTTTGTTGACAAAAATGATAAAAAGGAGTAATATGTAGCTAGGATCCAATTATTCATACATAATATAAAAAGTATTCAGAATCGATGTTAAACTAAGGATTCTGATTGGTGTTTATGTCAAGTATGAATAAATTGGGATTAACTTAATGGGGGAACTAAGTGAATGATCAAGCTAGCATAGAAGATATCAGGAATTTTCTTACTAATGCAAAGAATCTGACATCTACAGGTAATTATGACTTTGTATCGAGGAAAAAGAATATACAAGCTTTAGCAGCTCATGGTCTTTCAGTTATGGATGCAAAGTCTGAAATATTATCCCTTGTGGTTAGTGATTACTACAAAGGTCCTAAACAAGATTTTGATCCAAGTAAACCAGGTGATATTTGGGAGTTTAAGAAAAGTGTTGACGGAGTTCAATTTTATGTTAAACTAAAAATTGTGCAAGTAAATGGGCAAGATATGCTTAAATGCCTTGGATTTCATGAAGATGATTTTATTTAGGATAGGAGGTAACTTTAATGAAAAAATATTGTGAAGAATGCGGAAAAGAAGTTGAAACAAAAGTAATTTCAAAGAAAGAAACATATGAAGTTCTTGGAGAGAATATTGAGGTCCAAGCTCAAGTGCTTGTGTGTGCTGATTGTAGCGCAGAATTTTATTGTGAAGAACTAGATGATGCTACATTAACAAATGCATATAATGAGTACAGAAAAAAACACAAATTACTTCTTCCTACAGAAATAAAACAAATTAGAGAATTATATGGTTTAAGTCAAAGAGGTTTTGCAAAACTTCTTAATTGGGGGGATAAGACTATTCATAGATACGAGAATGGTTCAATTCAAGACAAGGCACATAATAGTTTATTGCTATTTCTAAGAACCCCCGAGAATATGAAATTTTATCTTTCGGAGAATGAAAATTCTCTAGATGAAAAACATTTATCTAAATTATCAGTATTAGTAAACAAACTAATTAGTGAAAATGAAAAAGAAGATTCTTGCAAGTTAATTGATTTGTATATTTCCAGCACCCCATCAATTGATAATGGTTTTAAAAGTTTTGATTACGAAAAATTTGCAGCTATGGTTTTATTTTTTGCAAGTAAAGGAACAGACTTGCTAAAGACAAAATTAATGAAATTATTAAACTATTCAGATATGATTTTCTATAAAGAGAATAGTGTTTCGATTTCAGGTTTGAAATATGTACATTTACCATATGGTCCGGTTCCGGAAAAATTTAATGTATTACTTGGGAAATTAGAAGAAGATAAAATTGCTCACGTAGAAGTGGAATTTGATGGCAAATATGAGCGACATAAAGTATTACCAGACGAAGATGACTTTAATGGAATTTTAACAAATGAAGAAATTGCTGTTCTTGAACGTGTTTATAACAAGTTTATTGGTTTTGGTTCTGTTGAAATTTCTAACTACTCTCATAAGGAAAAAGGTTATTCTTCAACTTCTCAAGGAGAAATAATTGACTATTCATACGCTGCAGATATTGAATTAAATTAGTAATGGATACCTCTAATAACCTCTCCCTTTTACAAAATATGATAGAATTCACCTATCAAGACAGACGAGGCAGTTTTATGCGACTTTTTTCAGATAATGAATAAGCGTATCATAACAAGGTATCTATCATAATCTCCAAACTTCTACTATTCTGGATAAAAAATAGTTATCAGAGTAAAAATACTATGTAATGACTATTTAACTAAGTGATGTAGATCAAGTCTATCTTATTTGTGGGAAAACCGATATGAGATAAGGCGTTGATTTAATGTTTTATCTGGTTAAAACCCACTTTGAATTATATCCTTTCTCAAATCAAGTCTTTCTCTTTTGTGGAAGATGTGAGGACCGTTTTAAAGTACTTTGCTGGGATGGTCAAGGATTCTGCTTGTTATACAAACGATTTTAGAATGGTAATCTGACGTGGACAAGTGCAGAAAAGATTCCAAAAATCTAACATCAGAATAAGAAAACTGGCTTATGAAATGCTTACAAAAAATAAAGATTATACTTGATACAATAGATTCATCAAATAAAAATTTTAAATTTTTGATGGGGCAGCGGTAAGACGGTGTCCTATTTTTTTTGTGACATATAATCGCGTAAGGGCTTTGTTGAATAGCAGAAAATAAAAAGTGAACAGGATAATATTTCAGTCCTGTTCGCTTTTATGTTATTAGTGATTGTATTGTTTTACAAGAGCTCCTCAAACTCAGAGACAGTCATACCTAACTGCTGGCTGGCAACCTCCGAAGTCAGAAGACCTTGACGAACAAGATTTGCTAACATAGCAAAACCTCCCTCAACTTTCCCACGCTCTAAACCTTTTTCAATACCTTCCGCCCTAGCTGTTTCCAAGGCATAGTCCTGTGCTAACAAAGCTTGTTCTTCTCGCATACGTAGTTGGCTAAACATCTTCCTGTCCTCCTCGGACCAGCTCTTGTAGTCCAGCAGTTGATCTGCTTGGCTGATGGCTCGCTCGGGTTCTTGGGTAAAGGGCTTATTCCCAAAAAACTCCAACCATGGTTTACGAACCTCGTCTTTGCTGGTTTCTTTGTATTTTTTTAATTCCAAGAATGCCATCTTGACCAGATGGTTTTCTTGACCGTTATTAGTGATAATTTTTCAATAGCGCCTCAAACTCAGCTACGGTCATATTCAATTGTTCACTCGCAAATTCGGAAGTTAAAACATGTTTACGAACCATGTCTAAGAAGGCAAAAAGTTTTCCACGTTCTAAACCCTGTTCAAGCCCCTCAGATCGTCCTCGTTCAAGTCCTTGTTCAATCCCTTCAGCACGACCACGCTCTAGACCTTTTTCAATACCTTCCGCCCTAGCTGTTTCCAAGGCATAGTCCTGCGCTAACAAGGCTTGTTCTTCACGCATACGTAGTTGG
>NZ_AEDV01000023.1 GCF_000148545.1 Streptococcus mitis SK597
GAAACAACAAACAGTGGAACATGCTCAAGTACCACTAGCAAAAGATAGTATTCATAATATTAAAGATTTACCAGAAGGTTCAACATTTGAATGGAAAGATAGTAAAATTCCAGACACTTCTAAACATGGTGAGAAAAAAGGAGTAGTAACTGTAACTTATCAAGACAGAAGTACAGAAGACGTTGAAGTTACAATTACAGTTAATCCTAAAGACTTTACTCCAGTGGTTCCGAGAGAAAAAGTACCGGTGAAAACACCTGATAACTTAACACAAGTTGAACAAGATAAAGTGAAGGAAAATGTGAAAAAAGCAAATCCAGGAAAAGACGTAATTGTTGCTTCAGATGGAAATGTAACAATCACTGATCCAGAAACAAATGTCACTCATAATATTCCTCGTGATGAATTGTTATTTGCATATGCAAAAGGTGAACCAGAAGTTTTAGAAAATCCAGAATTCAATGGAGGAGTAAATACACCTGACTCACCTATTCATGAAGTACCAGAATTTAAGGGTGGAGTGAGTGGTGAGCTTCCTAATCCGGTAGAAGTACCTAAAGTTCAACTGATTATCACCAAGTGGATTGACGAAAATGGTAATGAATTGAAACCAGCGGATGCTAAGGCTCCATCAGTACCAGGTGAAGCAAATGGAGTATTTGAACATGGTGAAATTGAAGGTTATGTATTTGTAAGAACAGAAACTAAAGGTGATGTTGTGACTCATATCTTTAGGAAAGTGAGTCCAGCTAGACCAACAGGTGACGGTCAACAAAGACCAACTACGCCATCTGCCGATACAAATCGTAGACCAGATACTGCTACCCCTGCTGAGTTGCCAGCTACTCAACCGGCTGAACAACCAAGTCAAACAGTTGATGATCAGGTAGTTCCTTATCAAAATCAAGCAGTATTGCCAAATACTGGTACACAAGAAGACCGTGCTAACGGTGCATTAGGATTTCTCTCTCTTCTTGGCGCATTTGGTTTGCTATTTGCCAAAAAGAAAAAAGACGATGAAGAGGAAGCTTAAATAGATGATCTCATCTGATCCTTAGTAGCTTTCCCTGCATAAAGTCTTTGTAAATCAAAAAGAACTAGAAAAATCACTCATTTGTGAGAATTCTAGTTCTTTTTTATGGCTAAAAGTCTGTCCGATTGTCTGTTTTAGAATAGCGATTAGTGATGACTAGATCGCATTAACCAAGTCTTGAGCTTGTTTTTCAAGTGAGTTTAGGACTGTTTCTTCAAGAACCAATTTTCCGTCTGCCCAGGCAGAGTCATTAACACGTACAGCAGTGAAATCACCAACGACTTGTGTACGGATAAATGGCAAGAGGTCTTTGTAGATAGCGAAGAGTTGATCGTGACCTGCATTGGCTACAGATGATACTGTGACAAACTTGTCTTGAAGGGCAGAAGCGCCGCGTGTATCAGACAAGTCAAGGGCACGAGATAGCCAGTCAAGCAAGTTCTTCACTGTTCCAGGGATAGAGAAGTTGTAGACTGGAGAGAAAATCCAGATGGCATCAGCAGCGAGAACCGCTTCACGAGCAGCCGCTACAGCTGGATGAGTTGGAACTTCCAAATCTTGGCTAAAGAGAGGAAGGGCTGAGTAATCAAGATAGCTAACTTCCGCTTTACCAGAAAGTGCTTTCTCAGCTTCGAGGGCCATTTGGTGGTTGAAAGAACCTTGGCGTAGTGATCCGACGATAAATAATACTTTTTTAGACATGATGTGTCTCCTTTTTCTTAAATTTCCGAGAATTCTCTCGTTGTTATAAAATATATTACAACAAAGCAAAGCAACTTGCAAGAAATTTGCTCAAAGTTTGTTTGAAATTATAAAATTGTAGAATATCTAGTTACTTGCGACTGGAATGCATTTGATTTTCGAAGAGTATTCTAACATTCTCTTGTAATATGATGGCATAAGTGCTAAAATAAACAAGAAAACTCGCAATAGAAACCGCAGAACAGCTATTTTCTGGTATCATTTCATAAATCATTAAAGGAACAATAATGGCATTGAAGAATGCTTCTAAAAAGGGGTGGAGATCATGTAAGGCATAGATTAACAAGTGACGGACAAAATAAATAATAATACACTTGTTAAAGGAGAAAAGATGTTAATAAGAAATTATCGGAAAAATATTGGCCTGATGGCCGGAGTTGAGTTTTTTGCATTTTTAGGGATTACCAGTTTTTGGATTCTCTTTCTCAGTCAAAACGGAATGTCTCTTTGGCAGATTGGACTTCTGGAGAGTATTTTTCATACGACCAGTCTTCTCTGTGAAATTCCATCTGGAATGTTAGCTGACCGCTATTCCTATAAGACCAACCTTTATTTAAGTCGTATAGCAGGGATTGTGTCTTCTATTCTCATGTTGGCTGGGCAGGGAAATTTTTGGATTTATGCACTAGCTATGGCGATAAGTGCCTTGTCTTATAATTTTGATTCAGGAACAAGTGCAGCAATGGTCTATGACTCGGCTGTAGAGGCTGGACTAAAGAAGCGTTATCTATCCATTTCAAGTTTCATATCAGGAGTGTCAGAAGGAACCCAGTCTTTGGGGACCGTTTTGGCAGGATTTTTTGTTCATGGTCAATTGCACCTGACCTACTATATCATGATTGCCACTTCTATCATAGTACTTTTCCTGATCTGGATGCTGAAAGAGCCCAGTGTCAAAGTAGAAAAAGCTGATAGTGTGACCATGAAACAGATTATTTGTACTGTTAAGGATGAGTTGAAGCGAAATCCCATGCTGTTCAACTGGATGATTTTATCTCAGATTGTCGGAACACTCATGTATATGTTTTATTTTTACTATCAAAATCAGTTGCCAGATCTAAGTAGTTGGCAAATTTCAGCAGTTATGTTACTCGGTAGTCTCTTGAATATCCTCGCAATCTATCTAGCAAGTAAAATTGGAAAGAAATATGCTGCCTTGAAGCTTTTTCCTATTCTCGTCCTGCTGACTGGAATCACCTATATGCTGTCCTACTTTGGAACACCTCTAATCTATATTCTGATTTATTTGATTAGTAATGCTCTGCATGCTCTTTTTAAGCCGATTTTTGACAACGATTTGCAAGGGCGCCTTCCAAGTGAAGTAAGGGCAACCATGCTGAGTGTCTATTCTATGATGTTTAGCTTGAGTATGATTGTGTTTTTCCCAATGACAGGCTGGTTGATTGACCATTTCGGCTTTGTGCTAACATTTCTTTATTTAGGATTCTTTTTAGTCATGATTAGCCTTCTACTCCCTATCTTTTTAGGAAAAATGGCTAAAAGAATGGATGATAAAATAATTCCATAGATTAAAAGAACTTCTAAAAACTTGAGTGTCAAGCTCAGGTTTTTTAATAGGTTGATTTTGGAGCTGTCTTTACTTTTATTGCTCGGTTTTAATCAAGAAAAATCGATTTGCTTTGAAGGGAGAAATAGAATTGCTTGCTTATACTCAATGAAAATTAAAGAGCAAATTAGGAAGCTAGCCGCAGGTTGCTCAAAGCACAGCTTTGAGGTTGCAGATAAAGCTGACAAAGTTTGAATTGGATTTTCGCAGAGTATTCTTATATTCACTTGTAATAAAGCAAGATAGATGGTAAAATAGACGAGTGAAAAAAAGACAAAACAAAGCAAAAAATAATCTACTGTGGCAGTATGGTCTAGGGATGACGATTTTGTTTGTGGTTATCAGTGTTTCCTTTCTGTATCTGGTTTCTCTTAGCATGAAACCCTATCAAACAGCTAAAAGTGAAGGAGAAAAATTAGCTCAGCAGTATGCAGGATTAGAGCAGGCTGATCAGGTTGACTTATACAATGGCTTGGAATCTTATTATAGCGTTCTTGGTCGTAATAAAAAACAAGAAGCACTTGCTGTCCTGATTGGAAAAGATGACCATAAGATTTACGTTTATCAGCTAAATCAGGGTGTTTCACAAGAAAAAGCAGAAGCGGTTTCTAAGGAAAAAGGAGCTGGCGAGATCGACAAGATTACCTTTGGCCGTTATCAAGATAAGCCAATCTGGGAAGTCAGGTCAGGATCTGATTTTTATCTAGTAGATTTTGAAACAGGAGCATTACTCAATAAGGAGGGCCTATGAAACTATCCAAGCGTGTTTTAGAAATGGAAGAAAGTGTTACTTTAGCTAGTGATGCGAGAGCAAAAAAATTAAAAGCTCAAGGTAAGGATGTCCTTTTCTTGACCTTGGGACAACCAGATTTTCACACTCCTGAAAATATTCAGGATGCAGCTGTTGTAGCCATTCGAGATGGACGTGCTTCTTTCTATACGGTAGCTTCAGGTTTGCCTGAGTTAAAAGCAGCAGTCAATACCTATTTTGAGCGTTATTATGGTTATTCCGTAGCGGCCAACGAAGTCACATTTGCTACCGGTGCTAAGTTCTCACTCTATACTTTCTTTATGGCTGTGGTCAATCCAGGTGATGAAGTCATCATCCCAACCCCATATTGGGTCAGCTATGGAGATCAGGTCAAGATGGCAGAAGGTGTGCCAGTCTTTGTTCCTGCTAAGGAAGACAATCACTTTAAGGTGACCGTAGAACAGTTGGAAGCAGCTCGCACAGACAAAACCAAGGTTTTGGTTCTCAATTCACCATCTAATCCGACTGGTATGATTTATACTCGTGAAGAATTACTAGCTATCGGAAATTGGGCAGTTGAGCATGACATTCTCATCCTAGCAGATGATATTTATGGTCGTTTGGTCTATAACGGGAATGAGTTCGTACCAATCTCTAGTCTATCAGAAGCCATTCGCAAGCAAACCATTGTCATTAACGGTGTATCAAAAGCTTATGCCATGACAGGTTGGCGGGTAGGTTATGCAGTGGGTGATCCAGAAATCATTGCTGCTATGAGCAAATTGACAGGTCAAACAACTTCTAACCTAACTGCTGTTTCACAATATGCAACTATCGAAGCCCTAACTGGACCGCAATATTCTGTGGAAGTTATGCGTCAAGCATTTGAAGAACGTCTCAATACCATCTATCCACTCTTGTGTGAAGTCCCTGGTTTTGAAGTTGTCAAACCACAAGGAGCTTTCTATCTCTTTCCAAATGTCAAAAAAGCTATGGAGATGAAAGGTTATAGCGATGTAACAGCATTTACAACGGCTATTCTTGAAGAAGTTGGTCTAGCCTTGATTACAGGAGCAGGATTCGGAGCACCAGAAAATGTGCGCCTCAGTTATGCGACAGACCTAGACACGCTTAAAGAAGCAGTTAAACGCTTGAAAGCATTTATGGGTAGTGAGAATGATTGATCATTTTGAAATTAAGGTAAAGGATTTACAAATTTCAGAAGGATTTTATAGGAGTTTTCTCGCTCCTTTGGGCTATAAATTGGCTTTTAAGACCACTTCTCTAATCAGTTTTCTTGCCCCAAACAGCCCTCATCCTGGTGGAGATTTTTGGCTGACTCAGGGGACACAAGATCCTATTCACTTTGCTTTTTTAGCAGAAAATAAGGAAGAGGTTCAAGCTTGTTATGAGGCTGGTTTAGAGGCAGGTGGGCGAGACAATGGAGATCCTGGCTATCGCAGTGAGCAACCGATTTATTACGCTGCTTTTGTGATTGACCCAGATGGGAACAATATAGAAGTGGTTTGCCATAAAGAATAAAAAAGAAAAGGAAAAATAATGACAAAACGTGTAACGATTATTGATGTAAAAGACTATGTTGGTCAGGAAGTGACGATTGGCGCTTGGGTTGCCAACAAATCAGGAAAAGGGAAAATCGCCTTCTTGCAATTGCGTGATGGAACAGCCTTTTTCCAAGGTGTGGCTTTTAAACCAAACTTTGTAGAAAAATTTGGTGAAGAAGTGGGACTTGAGAAGTTTGATGTCATCAAACGCTTGAGCCAAGAAACTTCTGTTTATGTGACAGGTATTGTTAAAGAAGACGAACGTTCTAAATTTGGTTATGAGTTGGACATCACAGACATCGAAGTGATTGGTGAATCTCAAGACTACCCAATCACACCAAAAGAACACGGAACAGACTTCTTGATGGACAACCGTCACTTGTGGCTCCGTTCTCGTAAGCAAGTAGCGGTGATGCAAATTCGTAACGCTATCATCTATGCGACTTATGAGTTTTTCGACAAGAACGGCTTTATGAAGTTTGATAGCCCAATTCTTTCAGGAAATGCGGCAGAAGATTCAACAGAACTCTTTGAAACGGACTACTTCGGAACGCCAGCCTACTTGAGCCAATCAGGTCAGCTTTACTTGGAAGCAGGAGCTATGGCCCTTGGCCGTGTCTTTGACTTTGGTCCAGTATTCCGTGCTGAAAAATCAAAAACGCGCCGTCACTTGACTGAGTTCTGGATGATGGATGCAGAGTACTCCCACTTGACACACGATGAGTCACTTGACTTGCAAGAAGCTTATGTGAAAGCTCTTCTACAAGGTGTTCTTGACCGCGCGCCTCAAGCCTTGGAAACCTTGGAACGTGATACAGAACTCTTGAAACGCTACATTGCAGAACCATTCAAACGTATCACTTATGATCAAGCCATTGACCTCTTGCAAGAGCATGAAAATGATGAAGATGCTGACTACGAGCATCTTGAGCATGGTGATGACTTTGGGTCACCGCACGAAACGTGGATCTCAAACCACTTTGGTGTGCCAACATTTGTCATGAACTATCCAGCAGCCATCAAGGCCTTCTACATGAAACCAGTTCCTGGAAATCCAGAGCGCGTGCTTTGTGCAGACTTGCTTGCTCCAGAAGGCTATGGAGAAATTATCGGTGGATCTATGCGTGAGGAAGACTACGATGCTCTTGTTGCTAAGATGGATGAACTTGGCATGGATCGCACAGAGTATGAATTTTACCTTGACCTTCGTAAATACGGTACAGTTCCACACGGTGGATTTGGTATCGGTATCGAGCGTATGGTAACCTTCGCGGCAGGAACAAAACACATCCGTGAAGCCATTCCGTTCCCACGTATGTTGCACCGTATTAAACCGTAAGAACAGGAAAACGCCCATGTGGCGTTTTTTCGAATTCCAGAGTTTTTACTTGCGTAAAAAAATTTTTTCTAGTATAATAGTTTATTGTGAGCGAACCTCACTTACCCCTTGCAAAGTCTTGGGGTCATTAGACCAAAAGGAGGAACATATCAATGGCTAAATACGAAATTCTTTATATCATTCGTCCAAACATTGAAGAAGAAGCTAAAAACGCTTTGGTAGCACGTTTTGACTCTATTTTGACTGACAACGGTGCAACTGTTGTTGAATCAAAATCTTGGGAAAAACGTCGTCTTGCATACGAAATCAAAGATTTCCGTGAAGGACTTTACCACATCGTTAACGTTGAAGCAAACGACGACGCAGCTCTTAAAGAGTTTGACCGTCTTTCAAAAATCAACGCTGACATTCTTCGTCACATGATCGTCAAAATTGACGCGTAAGAAGGTAAACTATGATTAACAATGTTGTACTTGTAGGGCGTATGACACGTGACGCTGAGTTGCGTTATACCCCATCAAATGTAGCAGTTGCGACTTTTACTCTTGCAGTAAACCGTACATTTAAGAGTCAAAATGGCGAACGTGAGGCTGATTTTATCAATGTCGTTATGTGGCGCCAACAGGCTGAAAACCTTGCTAACTGGGCTAAAAAAGGCTCACTCATCGGGGTTACAGGTCGTATCCAGACTCGTAGTTACGATAACCAGCAAGGACAACGTGTCTACGTGACAGAGGTCGTGGCTGAGAATTTCCAAATGTTGGAAAGCCGTAGTGTGCGTGAAGGTCATACAGGTGGAGCTTACTCTGCACCAACTGCAAGCTATTCAGCACCTACAAATTCAGTACCAGACTTTTCACGTGATGAAAATCCATTTGGAACAACAAATCCATTGGATATTTCAGATGATGATTTACCATTCTAATGGACAAGTAAAATTATAAAGGAGAAAAAACATGGCTCAACAACGTCGTGGCGGATTCAAACGCCGTAAAAAAGTTGATTACATCGCAGCAAATAAAATTGAATATGTTGATTACAAAGATACTGAGCTTCTTAGCCGTTTCGTTTCAGAACGTGGGAAAATCCTTCCTCGTCGTGTAACAGGAACTTCAGCTAAAAACCAACGTAAAGTAACAACAGCTATCAAACGCGCTCGCGTAATGGCTTTGATGCCTTTCGTAAACGAAGATTAAAGAAAAGACCCGGTTGGGTCTTTTTTTCAGGTCCGGGTGGACCTCTTTTTCACGAGCCTTGAAATGAGAGAGCGAGTTTGGGTCCGGGTGGACCTCTTTTTCAGACCCGGTTGGGTCTTTTTTTCACGAGCTTTGAAATGAGAGAGCGACTTTGGGTCCGAGAGGACCTCTTTTTCAGACCCCGACGGGTCTTTTTTCACGAGATAGTTTTTTTCTGACCTTGGCGTGCTATAATAGTAATAGAAAGAGTAAAGGTGGGTAAGTCAAAGATGAATTGTACGATTAGAAATATGATTAAGTCTGATATTAAATCCTTATCTCATGGATTTATCAATCAAGGTTGGCCTGGTAGAGAGGAAATTTTGGCTAGATATTTTCTGGAACAGGAAAGTGGGGAGAGAGAAGTCTTAGTTGCAGAGATTGATGGTGCTGTAGCGGGCTACGTTACCATTTTACCTTTGGCTAAACATGGTCCTTTTGCAGAAGTCTATCCAGAATTATCAGATTTTAATGTGTTTGAGCCTTTTCGAAATCAAGGGATTGGGAGTCAACTGCTAGAAGAAGCAGAAAAACGAGTCAAGTTTGTTTCGAGTAAGGTCACTCTTGGTGTAGGTTTGCACTTAGGCTATGGCCCTGCCCAGAGATTGTACATCAAACGAGGCTATATTCCAGATGGTTCAGGCGTTTGGTATCGAAATCACCCCTTGGAAATGAATGCTACTATTCAAAATAATGATGATTTAGTTCTGTACTTATCAAAGAAGTTCGAATAAGAGATGGCGAATTTCTTTGAAAATAGGGGATTTAGCTACTTTATGGTATAATGGAAAGAGTTAGATTGAAAGAGGTAGTGAGATGGATGCCAAATTAAGATACAAGGCAAAAAAGATTAAGATTGTCTTTTTTGATATTGATGATACCTTGCGAAATTCAAAGACAGGTTTTATTCCAGCTTCAATCCCAACTGTTTTTAAGCAATTACGTGAGAAAGGAATTTTGACAGGTATTGCTTCTGGACGGGGGATTTTTGGTGTTGTACCAGAGATTCGTGAACTGAATCCTGACTTTTTTGTGACCTTAAATGGGGCTTATATCGAAGATAAAAAAGGTCAGGTTATTTATCAACATCAGATTGAGAAGTCAGATGTTGAGGAATATATCTCTTGGGCCAAGAAAGAAGGAATTGAGTATGGCTTGGTTGGGAGTCATGATGCCAAGTTGTCGACTCGCACCGATATGATTAGTGAAGCGATCAATCCAATTTACCCCGATTTAGATGTAGATCCTAATTTTCATGAAAAAGTAGATATTTATCAGATGTGGACTTTTGAAGATAAGGGAGATGACTTGCACTTGCCTGACAGTCTCTCTGACAAACTTCGCATGGTTCGTTGGCATGAGCATTCGTCTGATATTGTGCCGATTTCAGGCTCCAAAGCGATGGGTGTGGAAAAGGTTGTGGAACACCTTGGTTTGAAACCAGAGAACGTCATGGTCTTTGGAGATGGGCTCAACGACTTGGAACTCTTTGATTATGCTGGAATTAGCGTTGCAATGGGAATTTCTCATGAAAATATCAAAGAAAAAGCAGATTATATTACAAAAACATTAGAAGAAGATGGCATTTTTGATGCCTTAGAAGGATTTGGTATGGTAGAAAAAGAATTGCATTTCCCACAAGTAGACATTGAAACAGTAGAAGGTCCTATCGCGACTATTAAGACCAATCACGGAGACTTGCGTATTAAGCTCTTCCCTGAACATGCTCCTAAAACAGTAGCTAATTTTGTAGCTCTTTCAAAAGATGGCTACTATGATGGAGTCATTTTCCACCGTATTATCAAGGACTTTATGATCCAAGGTGGAGACCCAACTGGAACTGGTATGGGTGGCGAGTCAATCTACGGCGAATCTTTTGAGGATGAGTTTTCAGAAGAACTTTACAACATTCGTGGTGCCCTTTCTATGGCCAATGCTGGTCCAAATACCAACGGTAGCCAGTTCTTTATCGTGCAAAATCAACATTTGCCTTATTCTAAGAAAGAAATTGCTCGTGGTGGTTGGCCAGAACCGATTGCGGAAATCTATGCTAACCAAGGTGGGACACCTCACCTAGACCGCCGTCACACGGTTTTTGGTCAGCTAGCTGATGAAGCATCTTACGCTGTCTTGGATGCCATTGCTTCTGTTGAGACAGGGGCTATGGACAAGCCAGTTGAAGATGTTGTGATTGAAACAATTGAAATCGAGGACTAAGATGAAAATCGGTGATAAGCTAAAGGGGCGTATTACAGGGATTCAGCCCTATGGTGCCTTTGTTGAGCTAGAGACAGGTGATACGGGGCTGATTCACATTTCAGAGATTCGGACAGGCTTTATTGAAAATATCCATGAAGCCTTGAAAGTCGATGAAGAGGTTCAGGTTCAGGTAGTAGATTTAGATGAATTTACAGGGAAAGCCAGTCTTTCTATCCGCACTTTGGAGGAAGAAAAGCACCAGTTTCCGAGACGGAGACGCTTTTCAAGCGACCGTTTTAACTACGGCTTTGCGCCTCTTAAACGAATGATGCCAATTTGGACTAGAGAAGCCTTGCACTATTTAAAAAAGAAGAAGTAGTTTAGAATTTTATATTTTTTGTAATGTTAATATAAATCTGCTATAATAGAACCATGGAAGAAGAACAATTATTAAAATCAGGGGAGCGAATTAACCAGCTCTTTTCGACAGATATTAAAATCATTCAAAATAGAGAGGTTTTTAGCTATTCGGTGGATAGTGTTCTCTTGTCACGCTTTCCACGTTTTCCTAAAAAGGGCTTGATTGTGGATTTCTGCGCTGGAAATGGAGCAGTGGGGCTATTTGCTAGCACTCGTACTCAGGCACAGATATTGGCTGTTGAGATTCAGGAGCGTTTGGCGGATATGGCTGAACGCTCTGTCCGTTTGAATGGTTTGGAAGAGCAGATGCAGGTCATCTGTGATGATTTGAAAAATATGCCTGCTTACATTCAGGGAAGTAAGGTGGATATGATTTTGTGTAATCCGCCCTATTTTAAGGTGGATCCTCATTCAAACCTGAACGAGAGCGAACATTACCTCTTGGCGCGCCATGAAATTACGACCAACTTGCAGGAAATCTGTCGCAGTGCCCAGAGTATTCTCAAGTCTAATGGACGGTTGGCTATGGTTCATCGTCCTGACCGTCTTCTGGATATTTTGGATACCTTACAACGGCATAATCTAGCCCCTAAGCGCCTGCAGTTTGTTTATCCAAAGCGGGAAAAAGAAGCCAATATGCTTTTGATTGAGGCCATCAAGGATGGCTCGACAAGTGGCTTTAAGGTCTTGCCACCTCTCATTGTCCACAATGATGATGGCTCTTATACGCCGGAACTCGAAGAGATTTATTATGGATCATAAGGCTTATATGTATGTGCTTGAGTGCCGTGATGGTTCCTACTATACGGGTTATACGACTGATGTGAGAAAACGCCTCGCTGTCCACAATAGTGGGAAGGGAGCCAAATATACTAGGGCTCGCTTACCAGTGAAACTTATTTATGCAGAAGGATTTGCCAGTAAGGAAGAAGCCATGTCGGCAGAAGCCCTTCTCAAGCGTAAGAAGAGGCCACAGAAGGAAATATTTTTATCTGAAAATCAAGATAGAAATTTACTTAGTTATTTTGAAGAGTAGCGGGGAGTCCTTTGACTCCTCTTACTTTTGTCAAAAAGCGAAAAAAATGCTACAATAAAGAGAATAAACAAAATGAGGTATTATCATGTCTAAGATTCTAGTATTTGGTCACCAAAATCCAGACTCAGATGCCATCGGGTCATCTGTAGCCTTTGCCTACCTTGCAAAAGAAGCTTACGGTTTGGATACGGAAGCTGTTGCCCTTGGAACTCCAAATGAAGAAACAGCCTTTGTCTTGAACTATTTTGGTGTGGAAGCACCGCGTGTCATCACTTCTGCCAAAGCAGAGGGGGCAGAGCAAGTTATCCTGACTGACCACAATGAATTCCAACAATCTGTATTAGATATAGCTGAAGTAGAAGTTTACGGTGTTGTAGACCACCACCGTGTGGCTAACTTTGAAACTGCAAGTCCACTTTACATGCGTTTGGAGCCAGTTGGTTCAGCTTCTTCAATCGTTTACCGTATGTTCAAAGAACATGGTGTGGCTGTGCCTAAAGAGATTGCTGGTTTGATGCTTTCAGGTTTGATTTCAGATACCCTTCTTTTGAAATCACCAACAACACACCCAACAGATACAGTCATTGCTCCAGAATTGGCTGAATTGGCTGGTGTCAACTTGGAAGAATATGGTTTAGCTATGTTGAAAGCTGGTACAAACTTGGCCAGTAAATCTGCTGACGAATTGATTGACATCGATGCTAAAACTTTTGAACTCAACGGAAATAATGTCCGTGTTGCCCAAGTGAACACAGTTGACATCGCTGAAGTCTTGGAACGTCAAGCAGAAATTGAAGCTGCAATGCAAGCTACTAACGAAGCAAACGGCTACTCTGACTTTGTCTTGATGATTACAGATATCGTCAACTCAAACTCAGAAATCCTAGCACTTGGTGCTAATATGGGCAAAGTCGAAGCGGCTTTCAACTTCAAACTTGAAAACAATCATGCCTTCCTTGCTGGTGCCGTTTCACGTAAGAAACAAGTGGTACCTCAATTGACTGAAAGCTTTAATGCGTAAGATTTTGGGTGTCAGTTCAAAATCGGAAAGGCTAGTTTGCCTTATATCGAAAGGAGTTTCAGCTCCTTTTTTTCTAGGAGTGAAGCATGTTAGAAAATGGTGATTTGATACTCAATGAAAATCAAAGAGCAAACTAGGAAGCTAGCCGCAAGCTGTACTTGAGTACGGTAAGGCGACGCTGACGTGGTTTGGATTTGATTTTCGAAGAGTATGATTTTTGTGAGAGATGGGTCAGACATGGGACAGGCTATCCAGACTTCCACAGGCAACTATAGCCATGTTGCCATTTATTTGGATGGGATGATTTACCATGCTAGTGGAAAGGCGGGTGTTATCTGTCAGGAACCAGCAGCCTTCTTTGAACCCAATCACTTGTACGACCTCTATGTTTACCCAGAAATGGATATCCAGTCTGTGAAGGAAAAAGCTTGCAAACATCTTGGGGCACCCTACAATGCTTCTTTCTATCCAGATGGACATGGTTTTTACTGTTCCCAGTACATGGCAGAAATCCTACCGATTTTTGAGACCATACCTATGAAATTTGGGGATGGGGAGCAGGAGATTAGTGATTTTTGGAGAGAGTATTACAGAGAACTAGGTCTGCCTGTTCCTCTGAACCAAGCTGGTACCAATCCCAGTCAGTTGGCAGCATCGCCTCTGTTAGAATGTAAAGAAAGGAATCTTCATGATTCAGATTTTTAATCCATCTCGTTTGACGAGACAGCCTTTTTTTGGAGAATTGCTCCGCTATCTGGACCAGCATGAGGATGTGATTTTACGGGAAATCAAGGCTCAATTTCCAGATGTTGCAGTTGATAAACTCATGGAAGAGTATCTAAAGGCAGGCTTGATTCTACGGGAAAATAAGCGTTATTACCTCAATCTTCCTATGCTTGAATCACTCGATAGTCTCGAACTGGATCAAGAGATTTTTGTCAGCGAAGCTAGTCCGGTCTACCTAGCCTTGTTAGAGCAGAGTTTTGAGACGGAATTACGAAATCAAACCAATGCAGCTATTTTAGTTGAAAAGACGGACTTTGCGAGATCAAAAATGACCCTGTCCAATTATTTCTACAAGGTCAAGCATCAGTATCCTTTGACAGAAAAACAGCAGGAACTTTATGCTATTTTGGGAGATGTCAATCCTGAGTATGCCCTCAAATATATGACGACTTTTTTGTTGAAGTTCCTCAAAAAAGATCAGCTTATGCAGAAACGTCGTGACATCTTTGTGGACAGTTTAGTTGTCCTAGGTTATATTGTCCAAAATGCAGATGGAAAGTATGAGTTGGCTATCGATTTTGATAAGGAAAAATTAACTTTCTATTTAGTGTGATTGCTTTTTCTGAGCACATTGTTTGACTTTATCTATCGATAAGTTTATACTAATGTAACCGATAACACATATCGGAATAAAACTAAAGGAGACAATCGTATGTCACTTGAAAACAAATTGGAACAAGCAACAGGCGCTATCAAAGAAGGATTTGGTAAGGTTACTGGGGATAGCAAGACTGAAGCAGAAGGCGCTGTAGAAAAGACAGTTGCTAAGGCAAAAGAAGTAGTTGAAGATGCTAAAGGTGCTGTAGAAGGTGCCGTTGAAGGTTTGAAAAACGCTTTTAAATAAAGATAGAAAAAATCAAGGGTTTCGTTTCCC
>NZ_AEDV01000022.1 GCF_000148545.1 Streptococcus mitis SK597
GTATCTTAGACAGGAGTAGAGATGAGTATTCGAGTAATTATTGCTGGTTTTAAGGGAAAGATGGGTCAGGCTGCTTGTCAGATGGTCTTGGCTGATCCAGACTTGGACTTGGTAGCAGTTTTGGATCCTTTTGAGTCTGAGTCAGAATGGCAGGGTATTCCTGTTTTCAAGGATAAGGCTGATTTGGCCGGTTTTGAAGCGGATGTCTGGGTAGACTTTACTACACCAGCTGTTGCCTATGAAAATACACGCTTTGCTCTTGAGAATGGCTTTGCTCCAGTAGTTGGAACGACTGGTTTCACAAGTGAAGAAATTGCAGAGCTAAAAGCATTTTCTCTTGAACAAAATTTGGGTGGCTTGATTGCTCCTAACTTTGCCTTGGGTGCTGTTTTACTCATGCAATTTGCAAAGCAGGCTGCCAAACATTTCCCAAATGTGGAGATTATCGAGCTCCATCATGACAAGAAAAAGGATGCCCCGAGTGGAACAGCTATTAAAACAGCTGAGTTAATGGCAGAAGTTCGAGAGTCTACCCAGCAAGGTGCGCCTGATGAAGAAGAATTGATTGCAGGTGCCCGTGGTGCTGACTTTGATGGCATGCGCATTCACTCAGTTCGTTTGCCAGGCTTGGTAGCCCATCAGGAAGTCATCTTTGGCAATCAAGGAGAAGGATTGACCCTTCGTCATGACTCCTATGATCGTAGCTCCTTCATGACAGGGGTGAATTTGGGAATTAAAGAAGTTGTCAAGCGTCATGAGCTTGTCTATGGATTAGAACACTTATTATGAGATTAACGCAAATGCCTTCTGAATTTCAGAAGGCTTTACCAGTATTAGAAAAAATTAAAGAAGCAGGCTTTGAAGCCTATTTTGTTGGGGGTTCTGTTCGAGATGCCCTTCTCAATCGCCCTATCCATGATGTGGATATTGCGACGTCTTCTTATCCAGAAGAAACCAAGCAGATTTTTCCGCGAACAGCCGATATCGGAATCGAGCATGGAACCGTCTTGGTTTTAGATGGGGATGAGGAGTATGAGGTAACCACCTTTCGGACAGAGGATGTCTATGTGGACTATCGCAGACCCAGTGCGGTTTCCTTTGTTCGCTCGTTAGAAGAAGACCTCCAGCGTCGTGATTTTACAGTCAATGCCTTTGCCTTGGACGAGACAGGGGAAATCATTGACTTGTTTCATGGTTTAGAAGATTTGGAAAAGCAAGTCTTACGAGCAGTTGGAGTGGCTAGTGAGCGTTTCAACGAAGATGCTTTGCGTATTATGCGTGGTTTCCGTTTTCAGGCCAGTCTTGGCTTTGAACTTGAGCCAGAAACGTTTAAAGCTATGAAGACTTTGACGCCACTTTTGGAGAAAATTTCTGTGGAGCGTACCTTCGTTGAGTTTGATAAACTCTTGCTGGCTCCCTTTTGGAGAAGGGGCTTGGCTGCCATGATTGAGAGTCAAGCTTATGACTATCTCCCTGATATGGCAGCTAGCCAGGACAAGCTTAACAGACTGTTTGATTTGGAGACTGATTTCACCTTTGAATCTTCAGAGCAAGCCTGGGCGGCTCTACTGTGGGCTTTGGAGATTGAAAATGCGCAGCCATTTTTGAAAGCTTGGAAGACCTCACGCCAGTTTGCTAAGCAAGTTCAGGATTTACTGACTATTTTGACCTTGCGTGAAAAGGGAGAATTGAGCAATCGCGATTGTTATCGCTTTGACTTGGATTTGCTTTTACAGGCTGAAAATCTTCGTCAGGCTCAAGGGAAACCAGTCAACCCACAAGCCATCACAGAAACCTATCAGAGTTTGACCATTCATGACAAGAAAGAAATCCAAATCAACGGTGGTATTTTGATCAAGGAATATGGTTATCAGCCGGGCCCAGACTTGGGAGAGATTTTAACAGAGATTGAATATGCCATTGTCGATGGAGAATTGGAAAATGACCGTCAAGCCATCCATGCTTATCTGAGGGAGAAAAAATGAGTGATTTTATCGTTGAAAAACTAAGTAAATCTGTCGGTGACAAGACCGTTTTTAAGGATATTTCCTTTATCATCCATGACCTAGACAGAATCGGTCTGATTGGTGTCAATGGAACAGGGAAGACCACCCTTTTAGATGTTCTTTCTGGTGTTTCTGGATTTGATGGGGATGTTAGTCCTTTTTCAGCTAAGAATGATTACCAAATTGGTTACTTGACTCAGGACCCTGATTTTGATGATAGAAAGACAGTTTTGGATACGGTTCTCTCCAGCGACCTCAAGGAAATCCAGCTCATTCGTGAGTATGAACTCCTCATGCTCAACTATAGTGAGGACAAGCAGGCACGTTTGGAACGAGTCATGGCAGAAATGGACTCTCTACAAGCTTGGGAAATTGAGAGTCAGGTCAAGACGGTTCTTAGCAAGCTGGGGATTCAGGACTTATCTACTCCTGTTGGGGAATTGTCAGGTGGCCTAAGAAGACGGGTCCAGTTGGCGCAAGTCTTACTTGGCAACCACGACCTCTTGCTTTTGGATGAGCCGACCAACCATCTGGACATTGCGACCATCGAGTGGCTGACCCTCTTTTTGAAAAATTCCAAGAAGACTGTCCTTTTTATCACCCATGATCGCTATTTCCTAGATGCACTGTCAACGCGGATTTTCGAGTTGGATCGAGCTGGATTGACCGAGTATCAAGGCAATTATCAGGACTATGTTCGCCTTAAGGCTGAACAAGATGAGCGCGATGTGGCTCTTCTTCACAAAAAAGAACAACTCTACAAACAAGAATTGGCCTGGATGCGCAGACAACCGCAGGCGCGTGCAACCAAGCAGCAGGCTCGTATCAATCGTTTCCACGACTTGAAGAAAGAAGTCTCAGGTGGCGTTGCTGAAACAGATTTGACCATGAACTTTGAAACCAGTCGGATTGGGAAGAAAGTCATCGAGTTTCAGGATGTTTCTTTTGCCTATGAAAACAAGCCCATTTTGCAAGATTTTAATCTCTTGGTGCAGGCTAAAGACCGCATCGGAATCGTTGGGGACAACGGTGTTGGGAAATCAACTCTCCTCAACTTGATTGCAGGAAGTCTTGAGCCGACAGCAGGGCAAGTTGTGATTGGAGAAACCGTTCGTATCGCCTATTTCTCTCAGCAAATCGAGGGCTTAGATGAAAGCAAGCGAGTTATCAATTACCTACAAGAAGTGGCAGAAGAGGTCAAGACCAGCGGTGGTTTTACGACTTCGATTGCAGAGCTGCTGGAGCAGTTTCTTTTCCCACGTTCAACGCATGGAACCTTGATTGAGAAATTGTCAGGTGGAGAGAAAAAGCGTCTTTATCTCCTCAAACTGCTCTTGGAAAAACCAAATGTTCTTCTCTTGGACGAACCGACAAATGACTTAGATATTGCGACCTTGACAGTTTTGGAGAATTTCTTGCAAGGCTTTGCTGGTCCAGTTTTGACTGTTAGTCACGACCGCTATTTCTTGGATAAGGTAGCGACTAAGATTCTCGCTTTTGAGGATGGCAAGATTCGTCCTTTCTTTGGTCATTATACCGATTATCTTGATGAAAAAGCCTTTGAAACAGAGATGGCCAATCAAGTGCAAAAGGCCGAAAAGGAGAAAGTGATCAAGGTTCGAGAAGACAAGAAACGCATGACCTACCAAGAAAAGCAGGAGTGGGCAAGCATTGAAGGCGATATTGAAGCCTTGGAAAAACGTATCGCTGCGATTGAAGAGGAAATGCAGGCTAACGGCTCTGACTTTGGTAAGCTGGCTACTCTCCAAAAAGAACTGGATGAGAAAAACGAAGCACTCCTTGAAAAATACGACCGCTATGAGTATCTCAGTGACTTTGATAACTAGAAGAATAGAAAAATCCCGTCTCATGACAGGATTTCTCTATTCTTTTTTGGTTTCTTGATGAAAGATATTTTGCCAGGTTTCGTGGCGTCGCCAGATACTGGTATGAACGATACCATCTAACTCATAGCAGATGAGTTTGGTTTTCTGACTGATGGAAGTGATTTGAATATCCTTGATAGCAGAATTCAACTCTTTTTCGGCTTTATAGGTCTCTTTATCCATCTGTTCTCCATCTTGACGAATATAGACAAAATCGTCAGCTAAGAGTTCTTCCAGTTGATTTCCCTGATCAATCAATTGTTCACGCATAAGCAATTTTTTATAGACATTGTCTAAAATTTCATCCTCAGGGATAGGTGCTGGCTCGATATGGACATCGGTATCAAAGACTCCAAAACGTTCTTCCAACATAGACTCGACTTGATCCGCGATTTCATGACTCTCAAAAACAGACAGGTCAGGATTCATTTCTAGCGTAATATCAAGGTAAATGTTGCTACCGTAGGTACGGCCTCTTTGGGACTTAACCTTGCTGATTTTGGGAATTTCCATGATAGCCTTTTGGTAGTCCTCAAGCAGACGGTCGTCAAAGCCATCTGAAAGACTAAAGGAAGACTCGATAAAGATATCATAGGCAGTCTTCAAGATAAAGAAAGTGATGATAATGGCAACCAGTTTATCCACAATGGGATAATTGAAACTGCTAGCTAGGATGGCAATAGTAGTACCCAGTGAGGTAAGAGCATCAGAAAGATTGTCCTTGGCGGCAGCCCTCAGTGCCTTAGAATTGGATTTCTTACTGAGGCGAGTGTTGTAGAGATAGACCACAAACATAATCGCTGCAGAAATGATTCCTAGAGTTGAACCAAGAGGATCAATGACCGTTTCTTCATGACTGAGAATTTTTTGAATGGTATCCTGAAGTACATCGAAACCGACATAAAACATGATGATGGAAGTGATTAAGCTTGCCAAATCCTCAATCTTCCAGTGGCCAAAACGGTGGTCACGGTCTGCAGGCTGGCGCGCCATCCGAATGCCAATCAAGAGGGCCACATTTCCAATGATGTCCGATACGTTGTTAAAACCATCGGCCACCAAACTGGATGAATGAAGGAGGTGACCAGTTGCCAATTTGGCTGCAGACAAGATTAAATAGGTTGAAATGCTGATAATGGCCCCACGCTCAGCTAACTTGAGATTTGAGATAGATTGCTTCATTCAACTTCCTTTCTAGTCACATAGCATTCTACCATTATACTGGTTTTCAAGGGAAAATTCAAACAAGGCAGTTTTTACTCTTTGAAAACTTTTCAAAATTTGGTATAATAGAACTACTCAAGGGAGTAGCTGGCAGAAACCTGTGATAGTGTCGTCATTCCGAATTTTATACTGAAAAGTATGCTTTCCGGCACTATCTTAAACAGCGAGACTTGTTATGATTAACAGGTCTCTTTTTGTTTGTCGTGAAAAGATGCGATGAGGAAAAAGAGAGTCTGTTTTGCACACAATGTCAAGGAGGAGACACATGTCAAAAGAACAAAAACGCCAAGCGTTTTACACTCAGAGTCCTGAAGAGGTCTTGCAGGCTGTGGATGCGACCGAGCAAGGTTTGTCATCAAGTGAGGCGGAAAAGCGCCTTGCCGAATTTGGCCACAATGAACTCGAAGAAGGCGAGAAACGATCAATCCTGGTCAAATTCATCGAGCAATTTAAGGATTTGATGATTATCATCCTAGTTGCAGCAGCTATCTTGTCAGTTGTGACTTCTGGTGGGGAAGATATCGCAGATGCTATTATCATTTTAGCCGTGGTTATCATTAACGCTGCCTTTGGTGTTTACCAAGAAGGAAAAGCAGAAGAAGCCATTGAAGCCCTCAAGTCTATGTCTAGTCCAGCTGCCCGCGTTCTGCGTGATGGGCACATGGCTGAGATTGACTCTAAAGAATTGGTACCAGGTGATATCGTTGCCCTTGAAGCAGGTGATGTAGTACCTGCAGACCTACGTTTGCTAGAAGCCAACTCTCTTAAAATCGAAGAAGCAGCCCTGACAGGTGAGTCTGTGCCAGTCGAAAAAGACCTGACAATTGAACTTGCTGCAGATGCTGGTATTGGTGACCGTGTCAATATGGCCTTCCAAAACTCAAACGTGACCTATGGTCGTGGGATGGGTGTTGTTGTCAATACAGGGATGTACACTGAAGTTGGTCATATCGCTGGTATGCTTCAAGATGCGGATGAGACAGACACGCCACTTAAACAAAACTTGAATAACCTTTCTAAGGTCTTGACCTATGCTATCTTGGTCATTGCCCTTGTTACTTTTGTAGTGGGTGTCTTCATTCAAGGCAAAAATCCACTTGGTGAGTTGTTGACTTCTGTTGCCCTTGCTGTTGCAGCCATTCCAGAAGGACTTCCTGCTATCGTTACCATCGTTCTTTCCCTTGGTACTCAAGTTTTGGCCAAACGACATTCCATCGTTCGTAAGTTGCCAGCAGTTGAAACACTTGGTTCAACTGAAATCATCGCTTCTGATAAGACTGGTACGCTGACCATGAACAAGATGACCGTCGAAAAAGTCTTCTACGATGCAGTCCTACATGACTCAGCTGATGACATTGAACTAGGTCTTGAAATGCCCCTACTTCGTTCAGTTGTCTTGGCCAATGATACGAAAATCGATGTGGAAGGTAACCTGATTGGTGACCCAACCGAAACAGCCTTTATCCAATATGCCTTGGACAAGGGCTACGATGTCAAAGAATTTTTAGAGAAATATCCTCGTGTAGCTGAGTTGCCATTTGACTCTGACCGTAAGCTCATGTCAACGGTTCATCCATTGCCAGATGGCCGTTTCCTTGTAGCAGTCAAAGGTGCGCCAGACCAACTTTTGAAACGTTGTGTTCTTCGTGACAAAGCTGGGGATATTGCTCCGATTGATGAGAAGGTGACAAACCTCATTCATACCAACAACTCTGAAATGGCTCATCAAGCCTTGCGTGTCCTAGCAGGTGCTTATAAGATTATTGACAGCATTCCAGAAAACCTGACTTCTGAAGAGCTTGAAAATGATTTAATTTTTACTGGTTTGATTGGGATGATTGACCCTGAACGTCCTGAGGCAGCTGAGGCTGTTCGTGTGGCTAAGGAGGCGGGAATCCGTCCAATCATGATTACGGGTGACCATCAAGATACTGCAGAAGCTATTGCCAAACGTTTGGGAATCATTGATGTCAACGATACAGAAGGTCATGTTTTAACTGGTGCTGAACTCAACGAACTATCTGATGAAGCCTTTGAAAAAGTAGTTGGGCAATACTCTGTTTATGCCCGTGTATCTCCAGAACACAAGGTTCGTATCGTCAAGGCTTGGCAAAAACAAGGTAAAGTCGTTGCTATGACAGGTGACGGTGTTAATGATGCGCCAGCTCTGAAAACAGCCGATATCGGTATCGGTATGGGAATCACTGGTACAGAGGTTTCTAAGGGAGCTGCTGACATGATTCTTGCTGATGACAACTTTGCGACTATCATCGTTGCAGTTGAAGAAGGACGTAAGGTCTTCTCAAACATTCAAAAGACTATTCAGTACTTACTTTCTGCCAATACTGCTGAAGTATTAACCATCTTCCTATCAACCTTGTTTGGTTGGGACGTCTTGCAGCCAGTTCATCTTTTGTGGATCAACTTGGTAACCGATACTTTCCCAGCAATTGCACTAGGTGTTGAACCTGCTGAGCCTGGTGTCATGAACCATAAACCACGTGGACGCAAGGCAAGCTTCTTCTCAGGTGGTGTTTTGAGTTCTATCATCTATCAAGGTGTACTCCAAGCAGCTATTGTTATGAGTGTTTATGGACTTGCCCTTATTTACCCGGTTCACGTGGGTGACAATCATGCCATTCACGCAGATGCCCTTACTATGGCCTTTGCAACTCTTGGTTTGATTCAGCTCTTCCATGCCTACAATGTCAAGTCTGTTTACCAGTCTATCTTGACAGTTGGTCCATTCAAGTCTAAGACCTTCAACTGGTCCATCTTGGTATCCTTCATCCTTCTCATGGCAACAATCGTCGTAGAACCGCTTGAAGGAATCTTCCACGTAACCAAACTAGACTTGTCACAATGGGGAATCGTTATGGGTGGAAGCTTCTCAATGATTATTATCGTCGAAATCGTTAAGTTTGTTCAACGTAAACTCGGTTTTGACAAGAATGCGATTTAAAAAAAGTCATCTTCGGATGGCTTTTTACTACAGTTGAGGGAAAGGGCTTGCAGTTATCGGCTTTTGTGCTATAATTGCTATAATATAGTAAAAAGTAAGAGGAGTGAGCAGAAGTGGAAAAGAAAATTGTGAAGGATATTTTGTTTTTATCTCAGGTATCTCAGTCGGCAAGTCAGGAAGACCTGCATCTTGCTAGAGACTTACAAGATACGCTCTTAGCAAATCGAGAAACTTGTGTTGGTCTAGCAGCCAATATGATTGGGGTGCAGAAGCGCGTGATTATCTTTAATCTGGGCTTGGTTCCTGTGGTCATGTTTAACCCAGTGCTCCTGTCCTTTGAAGGACCTTATGAGACAGAGGAAGGCTGTTTGTCTTTGGTAGGTGTGAGACCAACTAAGCGTTATGAAACCATAAGGGTTGCCTATCGTGACAGCAAGTGGCAGGAACAGACCATTACCTTGACAGGCTTCCCAGCTCAGATTTGCCAGCATGAACTGGATCATTTGGAAGGACGAATCATTTAGGAGGAAAGCAAATGAAACGAATAGTCTTTGAACTTATTTTTATCGCAACGACCTGGTATATCTTTTTACCGCCCCTTAACCTGACCAGCTGGGAATTTCTCTTCTTCCTCTGTGGGCATATGTTGCTTGTAGCAATCTTATTTGGCTTTGGCAAGGGGATAAACCTTGTCAAAACGGTTCATGTGCGCCATGGTAAGGCGGAATCTGCCTTAAATCTAGAGGGTTTCAAAATCAATCGGTTAGGGAAAATCCTTTTAGCTTCTATTGGAGGAATTCTTCTCTTAGCAGGTTTGGTTTCCTTGGTGACTTCCAGCATTTTTCAGGCTAAAAATTATGCCAATGTAGTCACGGTTACGGAAAAAGACTTTACTGAATTTCCTAAGAGTGACACCAGTAAGGTTCCTATCTTAGATAGAAGTACTGCTGAAAAAATTGGTGACCGCTACTTGGGTTCCCTAACAGATAAGGTGTCGCAGTACGTAGCGGCAGACACCTATACTCAATTGACGATTGATGGGAAGCCTTATCGGGTTACACCATTAGAATATGCAGATCCTATCAAGTGGTTTAATAATCAGGCCAAGGGAATCGGCGAGTATATCAAGGTGGACATGGTAACTGGTAATGCGGACTTGGTGGACTTGAAGACACCAATCAAGTATTCGGACTCGGAATATTTTAACCGTGACGTCAAACGTCACCTACGCTTGAAGTACCCAACTAAAATCTTCAAGACTCCATCTTTTGAGGTGGACGATGAGGGCAATCCTTTCTATGTGGCTACAGTTTACCAAAAGCAATTTGGACTTGCGGTTCCTCGTCCTGTTTCAGTCATTATCTTGGATGCCACAAATGGAGAAACCAAGGAATACAACTTGGCAGATGTTCCAGAATGGGTGGACAGGGTCTATCCAGCTGAGGAAACTATTGAGCAAATCAACTACAACGGCAAGTACAAGGACGGTTTCTGGAATGCCATGATTTCCAAGAAAAACGTGACCCAGACTACCAAGGGCTATAATTACTTGTCTATTGGTAATGACATCTACCTCTACACAGGTGTGACATCGGCCAATGCAGATGAAAGTAATCTTGGTTTTATTCTTGAAAATATGCGGACAGGGGAAATCACTAAGTATAGCTTGGCTTCTGCGACCGAAGAATCAGCCCGTGAATCAGCCGAAGGTGCTGTTCAGGAGAAATCCTACAAGGCAACTTTCCCAATCCTCATCAACCTCAATGATAAACCACTTTATATTATGGGCTTAAAGGATAATGCTGGTTTGGTCAAAGAGTACGCTCTGGTAGACGCAGTCGAGTACCAAAATGTTATCGTAGCAACGACAGTGGAAGAACTGCTCAGCAAGTATGCCAATAAAAACGACCTTGAAATTGACAATGAAACCACAGAAAGCATCAAGGGTGTGGTAGCAGACCTCAAATCAGCTGTTATCAAGGGAGACACCGTCTACTTCTTTAAAGTTGATGGGAAGATATATAAGGTTAAGGCCTCAGTATCAGATGACCTTCCTTACCTTGAAAATGGTAAAACCTTCGAAGGTCAAGTAGGGAGAGACAATTATCTCAAGACCTTTAAAGTACAGTAAAAAAGGTTTATTTAAGAAATATATGTTATAATAAGGCAAATTAAGACTAATGGAGGACAAACAAATGGGTTTTTATGTGATGCTTGCTTCAATGCTACTTGGGCTGCTCGCTTTGAAGATAGGTTTTTCTCAGTTCAAGGAGAAAAAAGATAAATTCTTATCTATCTTAACAAGCTTAGCTGGCACAGCCCTTGTTCTCGTGGCTGTCTGGTTAGGATGGCCCAAATAAACAGAGAAACCTCGCTCAAAACGAGGTTTTTTAGATGAATTTCTTGGTAGCTGCTAAAAAATATGCTACACTATTAATATGAAAATTTTAATCCCAACAGCAAAAGAAATGAACACAGACTTGCCAAGTATCGAAGCTACTCCTTTAAAACCAGAAAGTCAAGCTGTACTTGATGCCTTGACCCTCTATTCTGCTAGTCAATTGGAGAGTTTTTACAAAGTTTCAGCTGAGAAGGCGGCGGAAGAATTTCAACATATCCAAGCTTTAAAAAACCAAACTGCTCAACACTATCCAGCTCTGACACTTTTTGATGGGCTTATGTATCGCCATATCAAGCGAGATAAGTTGACCGAGGCAGAACAAGCCTATTTTGAAAATCATGTCTTTATCACCTCGGCTTTGTACGGTGTCGTTCCAGCCTTGTCACCTATGGCACCTCACCGTTTGGACTTTTTGATGAAATTAAAAGTCGCTGGTAAGACTTTGAAGAGCCATTGGAAGGCAGTCTATGATGAAGCTGTGAAGCAGGAAGAAGTGATTTTCTCCCTCTTGTCATCCGAATTTGAGACTGTATTTTCTAAGGAAATCAGAGAAAAGATGGTAAGCTTCAAATTCATGGAGGACAAGGGTAATCAGTTGAAAATTCACTCAACTATTTCTAAGAAAGCGCGTGGTGCCTTTTTAACCGCTATGATAGAAAATCAAGTGCAGACGGTGGAGGAAGCTCGGCGTTTAAGCTTTGCAGGATTTAACTACCGAGAAGATTTGTCACAGCCACAGGAATTGGTTTTTGTAAAGGAAGTATAGAAATCAGATATTTTGTATTGGACAATATGTATCATCAGCTATTTTAGTTTATAAATGAAAAAAAGCGAACAAGCTAGTCTTCTGAGTGTCAGAAAAGTAGTCTTGCTCGCTTTTATTATGTTAGTTAGTTGATAGCATTGATCAAATCTTGAGCTTGTTTTTCAAGTGAATTTAGGACTGATTCTTCGAGAACCAATTTTCCATCTGCCCAAGCAGAGTCATTGACATGTGCAGCAGTGAAATCACCAACGATTTGTGTACGGATAAATGGCAAGAGATCCTTGTAGATAGTGAAGAGTTGATTGTGACCTGCATTGGCTACAGATGATACGGTGACAAACTTGTCTTGAAGGGCAGAAGCACCACGTGTATCAGACAAGTCAAGGGCACGAGATAGCCAATCAAGCAAGTTTTTCACTGTTCCAGGGATAGAGAAGTTGTAAATTGGGGAGGGGATGGAGTGTAGAAATTCTCATTAAAATTTAGTTGAAGCGCTGTATGCTGATGGAGAGATAGACTAGTAAATATCTCCCGACTTGCTTAATATTAGTAATTTGATGAACATATAAATATAAGTTCAAGTCGTGAAAAAACTTTCATATATTAAATGAAACGGCTTGCATTAGTGGGAATAATAGAATATAATATATAGGAAAAATAATTGCTTAGATTAATGAGGAGTTCTCTATGTTTTTTAATCGAAAAGGAATCAATCAAAAGAATTGGCGAATGATAAAGAAAGGGAAGCATTTTCTTTTTGGGTGCACTCTTTTTTTGGCTACAGGAGCAGTAATGATACAGAATCCACATCTTGTTCATGCTGATGAAATGGTTGTGTCTCTGAATGATTCAACTAAAGCCAAAGATGAAGATCCGAATAGTGAAAAGGTTCCAAACGATGTGGAAAATCATCCACAGGTAGAAAATCATGTTAAAGAATCAGATAAGATTTCTGAAAATGTGCAAGAAGATAAAAGTGTTGAAAAGGCTGTAGAGAATACAGTCAAAGCTGTGAATAAAACTGCTTTAAATGAATTAATTGAAAAGATTAGGAACACTGATTTACAGACTAAAACAGTCAAATCAGTTGAAAATCTTAATCTCTCTTTGTCGCGTGCGCAAGCAGTCTTGGATAAGGCAGGTGCTAGTCAGGATGAGATAGATAAAGAAGTTCAAGTTTTGTCGGACTCATTTGTTCAACTGGAAGAGAAAAGCAACGACGTAGACAAAAAAGAAAAGCAAGCAGACAAAGCAAACGATAGTGATGAAAAGAAAAAGCTTTTAACAGAAAAAATTGCCAAGGTTCAGGCTCTTGTCTCAGAAATCAACCAACTAGCAGGAAAAATCAGCTATGAATTTAGTGAATCTGAAAGCAAATCTCTTCAAGCATTTGGTGATTTGTCTGAGGAAAAATTCACTGATAGTGAAGTTGATGGTGCTCTAAATGAGGCGAAAATCCTCCGCAACAAAGTGGCTAATAGAGTAACTCGCGCACATTCTGGGAAACGTGACCCCCGTAATGGAAAACCGATTGATGGTAAGGGGGAGAGTGGGTTTAGAGGGATAATATACACTCCCAAGGAAAATAGAAGAGATGGTCATCTTATTGAAAATGGAAGTACTGCTGTTTATTATAATTCAGATGAAATTTGGAGTTTAATCGAGATAAAAGGACAAAGAGTAGGAAATGAGAGAAAGTTCACTACGTATGCACGAGGAAAAGTAGTAGAAGATGAAACCCCATATTATATTGTTACTGTTGGTTTTACAGACAATTCTCCGATTAAAGGTTTAAAAATGCAAGTTGCCTACTGGGATAAGAAAGCAGGAGTTCAAAGAGTACGTGAAATTGAGTATGGTAAAACAGAAATAAACAATCCTATTACGAATGCTGCTATTAGAGGTGTTGTAGGAGAAGGGGGAATAGTTCAACCTGGTAGATATGAGGTTCATATTGCATCTAATACAAGAGTAGCTCCAAATCAGCTAAGGCCTTATACATTTACTTTTATTATTAAACCGCAAAGTGAACGAAATACAGTAAAGGATCTATCGCAGACATATGTAGATGATGTTCGTCATTTAACAGAAACTGAAAAGACAGCTTTAATTGAAAAATTTAAAACAGAACATCCTGATGTTATGACACCTTCAGGGCATAAAAGTGATTTTGATCATGCAGAGATTTCATCTGATGGAACAACAATGACAATCCATTTTAAAGATGGATTGTCTACTAAAACCATTCAAACAAATGCTCAAAATGATGTGGAAGCAAAACATCCAAGTTTAACAACATTGTTTGGAGATCCTCATGATTTTTATAAAAACCCAAGAAATTTAGTGAAATCAAAAACAAATCATGAAGTTCCACAAACTGCTAGGGTAACATGGAAAACACCTTTCGATTTAAGTCAAGCGGGTACGAAGAATGCTGTTGTGACAGTAAGTTATGATAATGGAATAACAAAAGATGTTACTACTCCGTATACAGTTCTAGATTTTATTGGAAAACAAGATAAAAGTATTTACCAAAATCAAAGCGGTGAACTAGGAGATGCAAGAAGTTATATTAAACTTTCAAATGGAACAGCCCCTGCAACTGATTTAACGATTCGTTGGAAAGGTGGTTCATCTAATGTAGATACTTCTGCAGCAGGTATCCAGCATAAAGAAATCGAAATTCTACGTGGAAATACTGTGATGAAAACAGTAACTATTCCAGTAGCAATCGTAGATAATATTAATCCAACTATTACAGCACCCGATTCTGTATTGTTAACAAGAGCTGAAGGATTACCAAGTAATATTTCCATTGATGCACAGGATAATGCTAGGGGTATTGGACTTAAAGATGCTAATCCAATTGTAGTTGAGAATTTAGCAAATCCTCTAAGATATAATCCCTCAACAAAACGAATTGAATTATCTGGTGTAATACCAAATAATTTCCAGAGAACGCAAGCAACTATTAAAGCGATAGATAAAAATGGAAATACTGCTACAAAAACCATAACGTTTAATGTTCAAGCTCAGACGGACAAATATACGGCAGTTGCTAATCCACAAAAACAGACGGTGAGTTATTTAGCTACACCAAGTGCAGAAGCGAGTGTGAGTACTACAGGTTTACCAATAGGGACAAGATATACTTGGAAGACAACTCCGAATACTTCTAGTCCTGGGGATAAAACAGGAGTAGTAGAAGTAACATATCCAGATACTTCAAAAGATACTGTGAATGTAACGATAGCCGTGCGAAAATTAAGTGATGAATATACGCCAACAGGAAGTAAAATTACAAGAAATCAAAATGTTCCTGTTACAAATAACGATCTAAAAGCGGCTGTAAGTGTGAATAATAACGGTAATAGTAAAGTGAAGTCTGTTACTGCATCTTCTATTAGCACTGTAAATGCTGGTACACAAACAATTAGAGCAACAGTGACGTATTTAGACAATACAACTGATCCTGTTGATATTCCACTTGAAGTGAAAGACGTAACAGCTCCAACGATTCAAACACCAAACGATAGACAAAATTGGGATTTAATTGCATTGGATAGAACATTGCCTTCAATAACAGTGACTTCTGTAGATAATAATGGAGGAACTGGTGTTAAATCAACAACGGTAACTGGTTTACCAGATTTCTTAGTATATGATAATGCAACTAAGACAATTAAATTCAAAAATGGAGTTCAAGAAGTAACAAAATTACCAGTTGGACAAGATAGTAAAACTTATAATGCGACTATCCAAGTTACAGATAATGCAAACAATCCTAGTCAAAGACAAGTAACAATCACTGTTAAATCAATGACTACGAAATATAATGCAACACCTAACGGACAAAAACAAACGGTGAGTTATGGAACAACTCCAGATGCAGGTACAAGTGTGAATAAAAACGGATTACCTGCTGGGACTGCATATACATGGACAACAGCTCCAAGTACAATAACAGGACCTGGAGATAAAGCAGGAGTTGTGACTGTAACATACTCTGACGGTTCAAAAGATACCGTGAATGTGACTGTAAGTGTACGTAGATTGGCTGATGAATATGAGCCTACAGGAACTAAAATTGTAAAAAATCAAAATGAGTCTGTAACAAATGATGAGCTAAAAGCAGCAGTTACTATCAGTAATAACGGTAATAGTAAAGTGAAATCAGTTACTCCTGTGGGTAGAATAAGTACGGCAGAATTTGGAAATAAAACAATCAATGCAACTGTCACATATCTTGACGATACGACAGATTCAGTGACGATTCCGCTTGAAGTAAAAGATGTAACAAAACCAACAATCCAAACACCGACAGATAGACAAAATTGGAATTTAATCGCACTAGATAGAACATTGCCTGAAATTAAAGTTGCGGCTACTGATAATCCAGGAGGAAGTGGCATTAAGTCGACAACGGTTACAGGATTACCAAATTTCTTAACATATGATGAAGCGACTAAAACAATTAAGTTTAAAAATGGAGTTCAAGAGGTAACAAAATTACCAGAAGGAACTGATGGACAAACTCATAACATTACAATTACGGTGACAGATAATGCTAATAATAGTAATAGTGCACAAGTAACGATTACAGTCAAATCGATGACAACGAAATATGATGCAACTGCTAACTCTGAAAAACAAACAGTAAGCTATGGAGATACACCAGATGCAGGAACAAGTGTAAATAAAACAAACTTGCCTGCAGGAACAACATACACATGGGTTACCACTCCAAGTACGACAACAGGACCTGGAGAAAAAGCAGGTAGCGTAACTGTAACATATCCTGATGGCTCAAAAGATACAGTGAATGTAACGGTAAATGTTCGTAAGTTAAGTGATGAGTACAACGTAACTGGAGCAGAAATAGTTGTTAATCAAGATGCTTCAGTATCAAATGACGACTTAAAAGCGAAAGTAACAGCAGTGGATGTAAAAGGAAATGCTAATGGAACTGATAAGATTTCAACAGTAGTACCTAAATCAACGCTCAGCACAACTAACTATGGAGATCAAATTATTAGTGCAACTGTAACTTTCAAAGACGGAACAGTGAAAGATGTTACAATTCCATTGAAAGTTAAAGACGTAACGAAACCAACTATCTCAGCACCAGGTGAAAATACAAACTGGGAAATGACTGCCTTAGACAAAGCTTTACCTAATATGGAAGTACGAGCAGAAGATAATGCGAATGGTAGCGGAATCAAATCGTTAAGTGTAACAGGTTTACCAGATTACTTAGAATATGATAAGAATACAAATTCTATTAAATTCAAAGCAGGGAAACAAGAAGTAGAAAAACTACCAATAGGAACACCGTCACAAGAGTTCTCATTAACAATTCGAGCAGAAGATAATGCAGGAAATATAAGTGAAAGTACTGCAAAAATTACTATTTCTTCAATGAGTGCGAAGAACACACCAGAACCAAAAGTCCAAACAGTGGATAACGGAACCGTGCCAGAAGCAAGAAACAGCATTGGCAATGTGGACAGTTTACCACCGAAAACAAGGTTTGAATGGAAAGATGGTGCCCCAAATACAGCCGTAGGTCAACCAGGCGAAGTATCAGGAACCGTGCTTGTTCGTTACCCAGATGGCACAAGCGAAGAAGTTGAAGTAGTGGTGAAAGTAAGAGAACAAAAAGATACGTATACTCCAGAAGCTAAACATCC
>NZ_AEDV01000021.1 GCF_000148545.1 Streptococcus mitis SK597
GTTTATTTTATCATATTTTTTCTTTAATTTAAAATGAAGTAGGATAGGGAAAAAAATGCCAGAAAAATGGTATAATAGAGAGGAACGTGTTTGGACAGAGAGGAGACAGCAGATGAACTTTCAACAATTATCCAATCTGCAATATTGGACTAGCTTGTTTTCTAGTCCTTGGAGTATTGCCATCAATCTGTTTGATATTTTGATTGTGGCCTATATTTTATATCGTTTTACAAAAGCGATAGCTGGCACCAAGATTATGATTTTGGTACGGGGGGTTTTGATTTTTGTACTAGCCCAGTTCGTGGCCAATATCCTTGGTTTAACAACGATTTCTTGGTTGATTAATCAGATTATCACCTATGGGGTCATTGCTGCGGTTGTTATCTTCTCTCCAGAGATTCGGACTGGCTTGGAACGCTTGGGAAGGGCGACAGATTTCTTTTCTACTACTCAAATAAGTGCAGAAGAGAAAATGATTCGTGCCTTTGTCAAGTCAGTTGAATACATGAGTCCTCGTAAAATCGGTGCTTTGGTTGCTATTCAACGAGTTCGGACCTTGCAAGAATACATTGCGACAGGAATTCCCTTGGATGCCAAAATTTCGGCAGAACTCCTCATCAATATTTTTATTCCCAACACTCCTCTACATGATGGTGCTGTAATTATCAGAGAAAATCGAATCTCAGTGACCTCTGCCTATCTGCCCTTGACAGAAAGTACAGGGATTTCCAAGGAATTTGGGACCAGACACCGGGCAGCTATTGGTTTATCAGAAGTATCCGATGCCTTGACCTTCATCGTTTCAGAGGAAACAGGTGGTATTTCTATTACCTACAATGGGATTTTCAAGCATGATTTGACGATTGAAGAATTTGAAGCAGAGCTACGAGCAATTCTTTTGCCAGCTGTTGAGGAGAAAGCTAGTTTCAAAGACCGTTTGCTAGGAGGTTGGAAATATGAGAAAAAATAGTCTATATATCATTTCATCTCTCTTTTTTGCTTGTGTCTTATTTATCTATGCAACGTCAACCAACTTTCAAAATAGTAATACCGCAAGGCAGGTCAAATCGGAGACCTACACCAATACGATAACGAACGTTCCTATCGATATTCACTATGATGATGACCAGTATTTCATTAGCGGATTTGCATCAGAGGTTTCAGTTGTGCTGACAGGTGCCAATCGTGTGACCTTGGCCAGTGAAATGCAGGAAAGCACTCGTAAGTTTAAAGTGACAGCGGATTTGACAGATGCTAGTGTTGGAACGATTGAAGTTCCCTTGAATATTGAAAATCTTCCTAGTGGATTGACCGCTGTGGCAACGCCTCAAAAGATTACAGTGAAAGTTGGGAAGAAGGTTAAGCGAGATGGGATGATTGTTGTGCCACAAGTTGACCAAAGCCAGATTGATCCCAAGCTACAACTTGATAGTGTAACCGTGTCAAATGAACGCGTTTCGGTCACAACTGACCAGGAAACATTAGCTAAGATTGATAAGGTTATTGCGCTTTTACCAACCAGCGAACGCATAACAGGTAATTACAGTGGTTCAGTACCTTTGCAGGCAATCGACCGCAATGGGGTTGTCTTACCAGTAGTGATCACTCCGTTTGACACAACAATGAAGGTGACTACAAAACCAGTGATACCAAGTTCAAGCACATCAAATTCAAGTGCAAGTAGTTCGTCGGAGACATCTTCGTCAACGAAAGCAACTAGTTCAAAAACGAATTAATAATAGGAAAAGGATTTTATAAAAATGGGTAAATATTTTGGGACTGATGGAGTCCGTGGAGAAGCTAACGTAGAATTAACGCCAGAATTGGCCTTTAAACTAGGACGTTTTGGAGGCTATGTTCTCAGCCAACATGAAACGGAAGCACCGAAAGTCTTTGTAGGACGTGACACACGTATTTCAGGGGAAATGCTAGAATCTGCCTTGGTGGCAGGTCTCCTTTCAGTAGGGATCCACGTATACAAACTAGGCGTTTTGGCAACACCAGCAGTAGCTTACTTGGTTAAAACTGAAGGAGCAAGTGCAGGTGTCATGATTTCTGCTAGCCACAACCCAGCCCTTGATAATGGGATTAAGTTCTTTGGTGGTGATGGCTTCAAACTAGATGATGAAAAAGAAGCAGAAATTGAAGCCTTGCTAGATGCTGCGGAAGACACTCTTCCTCGTCCAAGTGCAGAAGGCTTGGGAACCTTAGTAGATTACCCAGAAGGCTTGCGTAAGTATGAAGGCTACCTTGTTTCAACTGGAACTCCTCTTGAAGGAATGAAGGTTACCTTGGATACAGCCAATGGTGCAGCTTCTACAAGTGCCCGTCAAATCTTTGCAGATCTTGGTGCTCAATTAACTGTTATTGGGGAAACACCAGATGGTCTTAACATCAACCTTAATGTTGGTTCAACCCACCCAGAAGCCCTTCAAGAAGTGGTCAAAGAAAGCGGCTCAGCTATCGGTTTGGCCTTTGACGGAGACAGTGACCGTTTGATTGCTGTTGATGAAAATGGTGAGATCGTTGATGGTGACAAGATCATGTACATCATCGGGAAATACCTTTCTGAAAAAGGACAATTGGCCCAAAATACAATTGTGACAACTGTTATGTCTAACCTTGGTTTCCACAAGGCCTTGGACCGTGAAGGCATTAACAAGGCAGTCACTGCAGTCGGCGATCGTTACGTTGTTGAAGAAATGAGAAAATCAGGCTACAACCTTGGTGGTGAACAGTCTGGTCACGTGATCTTGATGGATTACAATACAACAGGTGATGGTCAATTATCTGCTGTTCAATTGACTAAAATCATGAAGGAAACTGGTAAGAGCTTATCAGAGTTGGCAGCAGAAGTAACCATTTATCCACAAAAATTAGTCAATATCCGAGTGGAAAATGCCATGAAGGAAAAGGCTATGGAAGTGCCAGCTATCAAGGCTATCATCGAAAAGATGGAAGAAGAAATGGCGGGGAACGGACGTATCCTTGTTCGTCCAAGTGGAACAGAGCCTCTTTTGCGTGTCATGGCAGAAGCGCCTACAACAGAAGAAGTAGACTACTATGTTGATACCATCGCAGACGTAGTTCGAGCTGAAATCGGGATTGACTAAATCCTAGAAAACTAGATGAAAATAAAAAATTATGGTACAATAGCTTATAATATTGTAGCCGAGGGAGAAAGACATGAATCTTAAACGTGAACAAGAATTTGTTAGTCAGTATCATTTTGATGCGCGTAATTTTGAATGGGAAAATGAAAATGGAGCTCCTGAAACTAAGGTGGATGTGAACTTCCAATTGCTCCAACATGACCAAGAAAATCAAGTGACTTCCTTGATTGTCATCTTGACCTTTATGATTGTATTTGATAAGTTTGTCATCAGTGGAACCATTTCACAGGTAAATCATATCGATGGCCGTATTGTCAATGAACCAAGTGAATTGAGCCAAGAAGAAGTGGAAACTTTGGCTCGTCCATGTTTGAATATGCTCAACCGTTTGACTTACGAAGTAACTGAAATTGCATTAGACTTACCAGGAATCAATTTGGAGTTCTAATATGAAACTAGCTGTTATCACAGATTCTTCTGCCTATCTCAGTGCAGAGACCTTGCAAAGAGAAGATTTATATGTCTTGGATATTCCTGTCAATATTGATGGTGAGGAGTATGTCGAAGGTATCAATCTGACTGCTGAGGAATTTTATCAAAAAATGGCTCAGGCATCTGAATTACCTAAGACCAGTCAACCAAGTATTGCCAAGTTAGATGAAATCTTAACTTCGCTAAAAGAACAAGGCTATACCCATGCCTTGGGGCTTTTCCTATCTTCTGGAATTTCAGGTTTTTACCAAAATATCCAGTATATGATAGATGAATATGAGGGCTTAACCATTGCTTTTCCAGACACTTTGATTACAAGTGCTCCTCTGGGTATCATGGTTGAAAGCGTCTTTAATTGGCGTGACCAGGGCGATGATTTTGCCAGCATTCAGTATAAGCTAGCCATTCAAATCAGCCGTACGTCAGCCTTTATCATGGTCGATGATTTGGATCATTTGGTAAAAGGTGGACGTCTTTCAAATGGTGCTGCTATTTTGGGCAATCTGCTGAGCATTAAGCCAATCCTTTATTTTAACGACCAAGGTGTGATTGAAGTTTACGAAAAAGTTCGTACTGAAAAGAAAGCAACCAAGCGCTTAATTGAAATTATCAAAGAAACAACGGCTTCAGGCCAATATCGGGTCATTGTCATTCATGGGAATGCTCCTGAAAAGGCTGAAGAGTTGCGTCAACACTTGCTTGAATCTGGAGTGGGTACGGATATTTCACTTGCTACATTTGGTAGTGTCATTGGAACTCACCTAGGAGCAGGAAGTATTGCTCTGGGTTATATTCCAGTGATTTAGTTAGCATTTCTAGACTAGTTAAGAAGTTAGCAGTTGAACACGCCTGGAACCCTGTGTGAAAAAGATAGTTCTT
>NZ_AEDV01000020.1 GCF_000148545.1 Streptococcus mitis SK597
TGCCTGCGGCTAGCTTCCTAGTTTGCTCTTTGATTTCCATTGAGTATTATTTGTGGGTACCACTTACTAATGAAACTTTTAGCGATTCTCAGTCTGACGCTGGAAATAAGAATCGGCAGAGGAAGGGATAGAGAAATCATAGCTCTACGAACAGAAAGGTGGAGGTTCGTATAGCGGATGAAGATGAGAGCAATTCCAAACTACAAAAATAGTCGTAACCTGAATGTGTAAATGATGGGAGAAGTTGAATTCGAACTAGAGAGGTAATAATAAATTTATGCTATAGTCATGGTGGTTTGTATACTTTTGATTCTAGTTTATCAAATAATAGATTAGAATTGTCAGATAATATCATTTTATGTTATAATGAAGAAAAAACAGAGGTGTCCAAATGTCAGAAGCAGGTCATAAGTTTTTAGCAAAATTGGGGAAAAAACGCTTACGTCCAGGTGGAAAACGTGCCACAGATTGGTTAATTGCAGAAGGAGAGTTTTCAAAAGAAAAGAGAATACTAGAGGTTGCGTGTAATAGGGGAACTACAGCAATTGAGTTGGCACAGCGTTTTGGTTGTAAGATAACTGCTGTTGATATGGATGCTCAAGCTTTAGAAGTGGCTAAAAAATCTGCTGAAACGGCAGGTGTTGCTCATTTAATCAGTTTTGAAAGAGCGAATGCAATGAAACTTCCTTATGAAGATGCTAGTTTTGATATTGTTATAAATGAAGCTATGCTGACTATGCAAGCCGATCAAGCTAAGAAAAAATGTGTAATGGAATATCTAAGGGTTTTAAAACCAGGAGGTCTTCTTTTGACACATGATGTGCTTCTTAAGGAAGCTAAAGAGTCTGTCAGACAGGAATTGTCACAAGCAATTCATGTAAATGTAGGTCCTTTAACTCAAGATGGTTGGGAACAGGTGATGATAGAATCAGGTTATCGTGATGTGAAAGTATTGACTGGTGAAATGACATTAATGAAATTATCGGGTATGATTTATGACGAAGGTTGGCTAGGGACCTTGAAAATTTGTGTAAATGCTTGTAAAAAGGAGAATAGAAAGCAGTTTTTAACTATGTATAAAATGTTTGATAAGAATAAAAAGAACTTGGGCTTTATTGCTATGGCTAGTTATAAATCGTCAAATCGTTAGATAATCATTGAAGTTAACTTTTCTTTTTTTCTTTCTTAAAAAATATGCTATAATAGAGAGTAAAAAACTTTGAAAGAAAGAAAAAGATGAATTTAAAAGATTACATTGCAACAATTGAAAATTATCCGAAGGAAGGTATTACTTTCCGTGATATCAGTCCTTTGATGGCTGATGGAAATGCTTATAGCTACGCTGTTCGTGAAATTGTTCAGTACGCTACTGACAAGAAAATAGACATGATTGTAGGTCCTGAGGCTCGTGGATTTATCGTGGGCTGTCCAGTTGCCTTTGAGTTGGGAATTGGTTTTGCACCTGTTCGTAAACCAGGTAAATTGCCACGTGAAGTTATTTCTGCTGACTATGAAAAAGAGTACGGTGTTGATACCTTGACTATGCATGCTGACGCTATTAAGCCAGGTCAACGTGTTCTTATCGTAGATGACCTCTTGGCAACAGGTGGAACTGTTAAAGCAACTATCGAGATGATTGAAAAACTTGGTGGTGTTGTAGCAGGTTGTGCCTTCCTTGTTGAATTGGATGAATTGAACGGTCGTGAAAAAATCGGTGACTACGATTACAAAGTTCTGATGCATTATTAATGAAAAACAGTCCCTAGGGCTGTTTTCTCTACATTAGGATATAAAAATAGACTATAACTAGTTAGAGAAAAAGTATAATTGAAAACTATATCTTCTTGCAGTATAATAAAAGGACTAAGTGTTTGAGATTTAGTTTCATACTCAATGAAAATCAAAGAGCAAACTAGGAAACTAGCCGCAGGTTGCTCAAAACACTGTTTTGAGGTTGTAGATGGAACTGACGTAGTCAGTATCCTACACATACGGCAAGGCAACGTTGACGCGGTTTGAATTTGATTTTCGAAGAGTTTCAAACATATGCAATTATTCCTGAAAGAATACAGTTAGGAGAGGGTTATGCCGATTCGAATTGATAAAAAATTACCAGCTGTTGAGATTTTACGGACAGAGAACATCTTTGTCATGGATGATCAACGTGCTGCCCACCAAGATATCCGCCCTTTGAAGATTTTAATTTTAAATCTCATGCCACAGAAAATGGTCACAGAGACCCAGTTGTTGCGCCACTTGGCCAATACACCCCTACAACTGGATATTGATTTTCTCTATATGGAGAGCCACCGTTCTAAAACAACTCGTTCAGAGCACATGGAGACCTTCTATAAAACCTTTCCTGAAGTCAAGGATGAGTATTTTGATGGGATGATTATCACGGGTGCTCCAGTTGAGCATTTACCATTTGAGGAAGTAGACTATTGGGAGGAATTCAGCCAGGTGCTTGAGTGGTCTAAGACCCATGTCTATTCGACCCTTCATATCTGTTGGGGAGCTCAGGCTGGTCTTTATCTGCGTTATGGGGTGGAAAAATACCAGATGGACAGTAAATTATCAGGTATCTATCCTCAGGATACTTTAAAAGAAGGACACCTTCTCTTTAGAGGCTTTGACGATAGCTATGTATCCCCTCATTCTCGGCACACGGAGATTTCTAAGGAAGAGGTCTTAAACAAAACCAATCTCGAGATTTTATCAGAGGGTCCTCAGGTTGGGGTTTCGATTTTGGCTAGTCGTGATTTACGAGAAATTTATAGTTTTGGGCATTTGGAATATGATCGTGATACCTTGGCAAATGAATATTTCCGAGATCGTGATGCAGGTTTAGATCCACATATTCCAGAAAATTACTTTAAGGATGATGATGTCAACCAGACACCTTGTCTTTGTTGGTCTTCATCAGCAGCCCTCTTTTTCAGTAACTGGGTGAATTATGCAGTCTATCAGGAAACACCTTTTGACTGGAGAAAAATAGAAGATGATGCATCTGCATTTGGGTATTTATAAGAGGAATTATGACATATTTAGACGCTTTTAAATCAGGGAACTTGGTTTTACCGAGTGCCCTGCTCTTGCATTTTAAGGAACTCTTTCCTTCTAGCGACGATTTTCTGGTCTGGCAATTTTTCTATTTGCAAAATACGACAGGCTTAGAAGAAATGTCGCCAAGCCAGATTGCTGAAAGGATTGGCAAGGAAATTTCGGATGTCAACCAGTCCATCTCTAATTTGACGGAGAGGGGACTGCTTCAGTACCGTACTATCGAATTAAATGGTGAAATCGAATTGCTTTTTGATGCTAGTTTGGCCTTGGAACGTTTGGATGATTTGCTTGGAGTCGCTCATTCAAGTTCAGACCAGTTGACACCTCAAAATCAGCTCAAGGATTTGGTGGAAACCTTCCAGCAGGAATTAGGACGCTTGTTGACACCTTTTGAGATTGAGGATTTGACCAAGACACTAAAGGAAGATGGAACCAGTGCTGACTTGATTAAGGAAGCTCTTCGTGAAGCTGTTTTGAATGGAAAAGCAAACTGGAAGTACATTCAGGCGATTTTGAGAAACTGGCGCCATGAAGGTATCAAGAGTGTGGCTCAAATCGAGGCTAAGCGGGCAGAGAGAGAAGCAAGCAATCCTCAGTTGACACAGGTATCCGCAGATTTTAGAAATGCTATGGATCTCTGGAAGGATTAATCCATGTAAGCAGGCTTGAAATCCGAGTAAGATTTGCAAGCTGTGTCTAATTGTGATAAAATAAATAGAAAATAAATTGAAAAAAGAGGTATGTGAAATGTCACGTAAACCATTTATCGCTGGTAACTGGAAAATGAACAAAAATCCAGAAGAAGCTAAAGCATTTGTTGAAGCAGTTGCATCAAAACTTCCTTCATCAGACCTTGTTGAAGCAGGTATCGCTGCTCCAGCTCTTGATTTGACAGCTGTTCTTGCTGCTGCTAAAGGTTCAAACCTTAAAGTTGCTGCTCAAAACTGCTACTTTGAAAATGCAGGTGCTTTCACTGGTGAAACTAGCCCACAAGTTTTGAAAGAAATCGGTACTGACTACGTTGTTATCGGTCACTCAGAACGCCGTGACTACTTCCATGAAACTGACGAAGATATCAATAAAAAAGCAAAAGCAATCTTTGCAAACGGTATGCTTCCAATCATCTGTTGTGGTGAGTCACTTGAAACTTACGAAGCTGGTAAAGCTGCTGAATTCGTAGGTGCTCAAGTATCTGCTGCATTGGCTGGATTGACTGCTGAACAAGTTGCTGCATCAGTTATCGCTTACGAGCCAATCTGGGCTATCGGTACTGGTAAATCAGCTTCACAAGACGATGCACAAAAAATGTGTAAAGTGGTTCGTGACGTTGTAGCTGCTGACTTTGGTCAAGAAGTTGCAGACAAAGTTCGTGTTCAATACGGTGGTTCTGTTAAACCTGAGAACGTTGCTTCATACATGGCTTGTCCAGACGTTGACGGTGCTCTTGTAGGTGGTGCGTCACTTGAAGCAGAAAGCTTCTTGGCTTTGCTTGACTTTGTAAAATAATCAGTAGCAAAAGCTAGGTGGAACAGCATTCAGATGTCTGTTCCATTTTTTATAGGAGAGGAAAGATTGAAAACAAAAATTGGAAAAATTGGATTAGCAGGTATCTGTTTGCTCGGCTTGGCAACTAGCCATGTCGCTGCAAATGAAACCGAAGCTTCAAAAACTTCGCAGGATACAACGACAGTTTCAAGTAGTTCAGAGCAAAATCAGTCTTCTAATAAAACTCAAATGAGCGAAGGAGTAAAGACCAATGCTTCTGCCCACTGGGAGGGGGATTATTATGTAAAGTCTGATGGTTCCAAAGCAAAGAGTGAGTGGATTTTTGATAACTACTATAAGGCTTGGTTTTATATTAAGTCAGACGGTCGTTATGCTCAAAATGAGTGGCAGGGCAATTACTACCTAAAATCAGGTGGCTATATGGCTAAGAATGAATGGGTTTATGATAACGCCTATAAGAATTGGATTTACCTGAAGTCCGATGGTTCTTATGCTAACCAAGAATGGCACGCTGTTGGAGGTAAATGGTACTATTTTAAGAAATGGGGCTATATGGCTAAAAGCCAATGGCAGGGAAGTTATTTCCTAAATGGTCAAGGTGCCATGATGCAAAATGAATGGCTTTATGATCCAGCCTATTCATCTTACTTCTATCTCAAGTCCGATGGTTCTTATGCAAATCAAGAGTGGCAAAAGGTAGACGGAAAGTGGTACTATTTCAAGAAGTGGGGTTACATGGCTAAAGATGAGTGGCAGGGTAACTACTATTTGACAGAAAGTGGTGCTATGGCGACTGGTGAATTAGTCATGGATGATGCTCGCTATATTTTTTCTGACTCAGGTGAGTTAAAAGAAAAGAAAGACTTGAATGTTGGCTGGGTTCACCGAAATGGCAGACGTTATTTCTTTAACCATCGTGAAGAACAAGTTGGGACTGATCAAGTTAAAAAGGTCATCGATGTCAGTGAGCACAATGGTCGGATCAGTGATTGGAAAAAAGTCATTGATGATAATGGCGTTGATGGAGTTATTGTTCGTTTGGGTTATAGTGGAACTGAGGACAAGGAATTGGCTCATAATGTCAAGGAGTTAAATCGTCTAGGAATTCCTTACGGTGTTTACCTTTATACTTATGCTGAAAATGAGACCGATGCTGAGAATGATGCTAATCAAACCATTGAACTCTTGAAAAAATACAAGATGAACTTGTCTTACCCTATCTACTACGATGTTGAGAACTGGGAATATGGCAATAAGACCAAGAGAGCTCCAAGTGATACTGGAACCTGGGTCAAGATTATCAACAAGTATATGGCAACAATGAAACAGGCTGGTTATCAAAATGTGAATGTTTATAGCTATCGTCAACTTTTGCAAACTCGTTTGAATCATCCAGATATTTTACAACATGTCAACTGGGTTGCAGCCTATACAGATGCGCTTGATTGGAATAATCCTCATTATTCAGGAGAAAAAGGATGGCAATATACTTCATCTGACTACTTAAAAGGAATTCGTGGTCGTGTAGATGTCAGCGTTTGGTATTAAGATATAAAGTTGAGAAAGGAGTGTGCAAGAAATTTGCATCCTCTTTTTCTTTATTTTGTCGCAGTTAAGAGAGGTGTAAGGGGACTGTGCTTTATTCTAAAAAATCCTTAAATTATCAGTCTATTGCAACTTTTCTCATGTGAGTCATTTGGCTTGCTTTTGGTTTTCTTTAGTAGTATACTAAGATAGTAATCAGTAAGAAGTGGTTACAAATAATAATGAATGAGGTAAAAGAAATGGTAGAATTGAAAAAAGAAGCAGTAAAAGACGTAACATCATTGACAAAAGCAGCGCCAGTAGCATTGGCAAAAACAAAGGAAGTCTTGAACCAAGCTGTTGCTGATTTGTATGTAGCTCATGTGGCTTTGCACCAAGTACACTGGTACATGCGTGGTCGTGGTTTCCTTGTATGGCATCCAAAAATGGATGAGTACATGGAAGCTCTTGATGGTCAATTGGATGAAATCAGTGAGCGTTTGATCACACTTGGGGGAAGCCCATTCTCTACTTTGACAGAATTCCTTCAAAACAGTGAAATCGAAGAAGAAGCTGGTGAATACCGTAATGTTGAAGAAAGCTTGGAACGTGTCCTTGCTATCTACCGTTACTTGTCAGAACTCTTCCAAAAAGGTTTGGATGTCACTGATGAAGAGGGTGATGATGTGACAAACGGTATCTTCTCAGACGCTAAAACTGAAACTGATAAAACAATCTGGATGCTTGCCGCCGAACTTGGACAAGCACCTGGTTTATAAGAAATCATAGTAATATATATAAATCTGTAGGAAATTTCTTACAGATTTTTTCTATCTTATAAGCTATTCCAAACCAGTCTTTTTTTGAGTTTTTTGATAAAATAGTACTATCAGTAAAAAGGATGGAAGCATGACTAAGAAAATCGTAGCTATTTGGGCCCAGGATGAAGAGGGTGTGATTGGTAAGGACAATCGTCTGCCTTGGCATTTGCCAGCAGAATTGCAACACTTTAAAGAAACAACCCTGAATCATGCTATCTTGATGGGGCGTGTGACCTTTGATGGGATGGGGCGTCGCTTGCTTCCAAAACGAGAGACCTTGATTTTGACACGTAACTCGGAAGAAAAGATAGACGGGGTTACTACTTTTTATGATGTCCAGTCTGTCTTGGACTGGTATCAGGCTCAAGAAAAGAATCTCTATATTATTGGTGGAAAGCAGATTTTTCAGGCTTTTGAACCCTACCTTGACGAATTGATTGTCACTCAAATTCATGCTCAGGTGGAGGGAGATACCTATTTCCCTGAGGAGTTTGATTTGTCTCTTTTTGAGACTGTTTCAAGCAAATCCTACGCCAAAGATGAGAAAAATCCTTATGATTTTACCATCCAATATCGCAAGAGAAAGGAAGTCTAATGGAACGTAGTATATTTGGTTTTTTCACAGCCATGTTGTGTTTGGTCTGTTTGCTTGCTGGAGCACAGGCTTTTCGTAAAAAGCGTTATGGACTTTCTGTCCTGCTCTGGTTAAATGCCTTTACCAATTTGGTCAATAGTGTTCATGCCTTTTACATGACCTTATTTTAGATAGAATGATAGTATAGAATAGAACGGAAGGAAATCATGCCTACAACTAGGAATAATGATATGATGGTTTATTGCTCATTTTGTGGCAAAAGCCAAGAAGAAGTACAAAAAATAATCGCAGGTAACAACGCCTTTATCTGTAATGAATGTGTGGAGTTAGCCCAGGAAATCATTCGTGAGGAGTTGGCCGAGGAAGTCTTGGCAGACTTGTCTGAGGTGCCAAAACCAATCGAACTTCTCCATATTTTGAACCACTATGTAATCGGTCAAGACCGTGCCAAGCGTGCCTTGGCAGTGGCGGTTTACAACCACTACAAACGTATCAATTTCCACGATACGCGTGAAGAGTCAGAGGATGTGGATTTGCAGAAATCAAATATCTTGATGATTGGCCCAACTGGTTCAGGAAAAACTTTCTTGGCCCAGACCTTGGCCAAGAGCTTGAATGTGCCTTTTGCCATTGCAGATGCAACAGCTCTTACTGAGGCTGGTTATGTGGGTGAGGACGTGGAAAATATCCTCCTCAAACTCTTGCAGGCTGCTGACTTTAACATTGAACGTGCAGAGCGTGGCATTATCTATGTGGATGAAATTGACAAGATTGCCAAAAAGAGTGAGAATGTGTCTATCACACGTGATGTTTCTGGTGAAGGGGTGCAACAAGCCCTTCTTAAGATTATCGAGGGAACTGTTGCCAGCGTACCACCTCAAGGTGGACGCAAACATCCGCAACAAGAGATGATTCAAGTGGATACTAAGAATATCCTCTTCATCGTGGGTGGTGCCTTTGATGGTATTGAAGAAATCGTCAAACAACGTCTGGGTGAAAAAGTCATTGGATTTGGTCAAAACAATAAGGCGATTGATGAAAACAGCTCATACATGCAAGAAATCATCGCAGAAGATATTCAAAAATTCGGGATTATTCCTGAGTTGATTGGACGCTTGCCTGTCTTTGCAGCTCTTGAGCAATTGACGGTTGATGACTTGGTTCGCATTTTGAAAGAGCCAAGAAATGCCTTGGTCAAACAATATCAAACCTTGCTTTCTTATGATGATGTCGAGTTGGAATTTGACGACGAAGCCCTTCAAGAGATTGCCAATAAAGCCATCGAACGCAAAACTGGTGCGCGTGGTCTTCGTTCGATTATTGAAGAAACCATGCTAGATGTCATGTTTGAAGTACCGAGTCAGGAAAATGTGAAATTGGTTCGCATCACAAAAGAAGCTGTCGATGGAACGGATAAACCAATCCTGGAAACAGCTTAGGGGTGACTATGGAACTTAATACACACAATGCTGAAATCTTGCTCAGTGCGGCTAATAAATCCCACTATCCGCAGGACGAACTACCAGAAATCGCTCTTGCAGGGCGTTCAAATGTTGGTAAATCTAGCTTTATCAATACCATGCTGAACCGTAAGAATCTGGCTCGTACATCAGGTAAACCTGGTAAAACCCAGTTACTCAACTTCTTTAACATTGATGACAAGATGCGCTTTGTGGATGTGCCTGGTTATGGCTATGCCCGCGTTTCTAAAAAGGAACGTGAAAAGTGGGGGCGCATGATTGAGGAGTACCTAACGACTCGGGAAAATCTCCGTGCGGTAGTCAGTTTAGTTGACCTTCGTCATGACCCGTCAGCAGATGATGTACAGATGTACGAATTTCTCAAATATTATGAGATTCCGGTTATCATCGTTGCGACCAAGGCGGACAAGATTCCTCGTGGTAAATGGAACAAGCACGAATCAGCAATCAAAAAGAAATTAAACTTTGACCCAAGTGACGACTTCATCCTCTTTTCATCTGTCAGCAAGGCAGGGATGGATGAGGCTTGGGATGCAATCTTAGAAAAATTGTGAGGAAAAGAAAATGGCAAAAACAATTCATACAGACAAAGCTCCAAAGGCTATCGGGCCTTATGTTCAAGGAAAAATCGTTGGCAATCTTTTGTTTGCTAGCGGTCAAGTTCCTCTCTCTCCTGAAACTGGGGAAATCGTTGGAGAAACGATTCAAGAACAGACAGAACAAGTCTTAAAAAACATCGGTGCTATTTTGGCAGAAGCAGGAACAGACTTTGACCATGTTGTCAAAACAACTTGCTTCTTGAGTGATATGAACGACTTTGTTCCTTTTAATGAGGTTTACCAAACGGCCTTTAAAGAGGAATTTCCAGCTCGTTCAGCTGTGGAGGTAGCTCGTCTTCCTCGTGATGTAAAAGTCGAAATCGAAGTCATCGCAGAGATTGGATAAGCTAGTTGAAGTTTGGTGTTGCCAAACTTCTTTTGATATAAGGAGAGATAGATGACAAAGAAACAACTTCACTTAGTGATTGTGACAGGGATGAGTGGTGCAGGGAAAACCGTGGTCATTCAGTCCTTCGAGGATCTAGGTTATTTTACTATTGATAATATGCCGCCAGCTCTCTTGCCTAAGTTTTTGCAGTTGGTTGAAACAAAGGAAGACGACCATAAGTTGGCTTTGGTAGTGGATATGCGTAGCCGTTCTTTCTTTTCAGAGATTCAAGCTGTTTTGGATGAGTTGGAAAACAAGGAAGAACTGGATTTTAAAATTCTCTTTTTGGACGCAGCTGATAAGGAATTGGTCGCTCGTTATAAGGAAACCAGACGGAGTCACCCTCTAGCTGCAGATGGTCGGATTTTGGATGGAATCAAGCTGGAACGTGAACTCTTGGCGCCTTTGAAAAATATGAGTCAAAATGTGGTGGATACGACTGAACTCACTCCTCGTGAGCTGCGTAAAACCATTGCAGAGCAGTTTTCAGATCAAGAACAAGCCCAGTCTTTCCGTATCGAAGTTATGTCTTTTGGCTTTAAATATGGAATCCCGATTGATGCAGATTTAGTCTTTGATGTGCGTTTTTTACCAAATCCATATTATCTTCCAGAACTGAGAAACCAAACGGGTGTGGATGAACCAGTTTATGACTATGTCATGAATCATCCTGAGTCAGAAGACTTTTATCAACATTTGTTGGCTTTGATTGAGCCGATTTTGCCAAGTTACCAAAAGGAAGGGAAGTCTGTTTTGACTATTGCCATGGGTTGTACGGGTGGACAACACCGTAGTGTGGCCTTTGCTAAACGCTTGGCGCAGGACTTATCCAAGACTTGGCCTGTCAATGAAGGGCATCGCGACAAAGACCGAAGAAAGGAAACGGTAAACCGTTCATGAGAAAACCAAAGATAACGGTGATTGGTGGAGGGACTGGGATCCCCGTCATTCTTAAAAGTCTGCGTGAAAAAGATGTGGAAATCGCTGCTATCGTAACGGTGGCAGATGATGGTGGTTCTTCAGGTGAACTCCGAAAAAATATGCAGCAGTTGACACCGCCAGGTGATCTTCGCAATGTCCTTGTGGCAATGTCGGATATGCCTAAGTTTTATGAGAAGGTCTTTCAGTATCGCTTTTCTGAAGATGCTGGAGCATTTGCTGGCCATCCATTGGGAAATCTCATCATCGCTGGCCTGTCAGAAATGCAGGGTTCGACCTATAATGCCATGCAGTTATTGAGCAAATTTTTCCATACAACTGGAAAGATTTATCCTTCCAGTGACCATCCTTTGACCCTGCATGCAGTCTTCCAGGATGGGACAGAAGTAGCTGGAGAGAGTCATATTGCAGACCATCCAGGCATGATTGACCATGTCTATGTGACCAATACCCTCAATGATGATACACCTCTGGCCAGTCGTCGAGTAGTGCAGACCATTCTTGAAAGTGACATGATTGTCCTCGGACCTGGTTCCCTCTTTACCTCGATTTTGCCCAATATCGTGATTAAGGAAATCGGGCAGGCGCTTTTGGAAACCAAGGCAGAAATCGCTTATGTCTGTAATATCATGACCCAACGTGGGGAGACAGAACACTTTACAGATAGTGATCACGTGGAAGTCTTGCATCGTCACCTTGGTCGACCTTTTATCGACACTGTATTGGTGAATATTGAAAAAGTGCCTCAGGAATACATGAATTCCAACCGTTTTGATGAATACTTGGTGCAGGTGGAACATGATTTTGCTGGTCTTAGTAAGCAAGTTCCACGCGTGATTTCATCCAACTTCCTTCGTCTGGAAAATGGGGGTGCCTTCCACGATGGGGATTTAATTGTGGATGAGTTGATGCGGATTATACAGGTGAGAAAATGAGTTTCACAGTAGCAGTAAAAGAAGAAATCCTGAGTCAGCACCATCTAAGCCGACATGAATTATCTGCCATTATCAAGATGTCTGGTAGCATCGGTCTCTCGACTTCGGGCTTGACCTTGTCTGTCGTGACAGAAAATGCCAAGCTGGCTCGTCACCTCTATGAGTCCTTTCTCTATTTCTACGAAATCAAATCAGAAATCCGCCACCACCAGAGAAGTAATCTTCGTAAGAATCGTGTCTATACCGTTTTTACAGATGAAAAGGTGCAGGACTTGTTAAGTGATTTGCACTTGGCAGACTCCTTCTTTGGCTTGGAAACAGGTATTGATGAGGAGATTTTATCAGACGAGGAAGCAGGTCGTGCTTATCTTTGTGGCGCTTTCTTGGCAAATGGAAGCATTCGTGACCCTGAGTCAGGCAAGTATCAGTTGGAAATCAGTTCGGTTTATCTGGACCACGCGCAAGGGATTGCCTCGCTTCTCCAGCAATTTTTACTGGATGCCAAGGTGCTTGAGCGCAAGAAGGGGGCTGTGACCTATCTCCAGCGAGCCGAAGATATTATGGATTTCTTGATAGTCATCGGAGCCATGCAGGCGCGTGATGATTTTGAGAGGGTTAAGATTTTGCGAGAAACCCGTAATGACCTCAATCGAGCTAATAATGCCGAGACAGCTAATATCGCTCGGACAGTTTCTGCCAGCATGAAGACTATCAACAATATCAGTAAAATCAAAGATATCATGGGCTTAGAAAATCTGCCAGTGGATTTGCAGGAGGTAGCGCAACTGCGTATTCAGCACCCAGACTACTCTATCCAGCAGTTAGCAGATAGCCTCAGCACCCCTCTGACCAAAAGTGGTGTCAACCACAGACTCAGAAAGATAAATAAATTAGCTGATGAATTATAAAGATATAAAACAAGCCCTTGAATTATCAGTATGATTGGTTGATTCCATTTTTCTAACAGCCTGATGTCGCTAGTTTACAAAATATTAACCTGTTTCTTGACAATTGAATAGAGTATGTGAGATAATAAAAGGGAATTGAGAGGTTCTAGCATTTTAGTGCTAACAGAAATCCCCTCGGTACTGCAATACCAAGGGGATTTTTTCTGGGTTAGATAGCACTAACCAGGAAGGTTATACTCAATGAAAATCAAAGAGCAAACTAGGAAGCTAGCCGTAGGCTGTACTTGAGTACGGCAAGGCGAAGCTGACGTGGTTTGAATTTGATTTTCGAAGAGTATTACTTGTCGAAGTGATCGTCTAACCAACGAGTCACCAGCCATGAGATGATACTCTCGATGACTGCGATAAGTACTATTTTGAGAAGTTCTAGCATCTGTAATACCTCCTTTTCCAAGGCGTATTGTTAGTGCCATCGTTATTATATCACATGCTCTATCAATTTGATAGGACATTTTTGCTTTTTGAAAAAGAAGGGGAAAGGCAAAAAGCAATGTCATTAAGTTAAGAAATTTAGCTCTTTAAAATCAAAAACGCATAATATCAGATATTGAAAACCGTGATACTATGCGTTTTATTGTGAGAAAATTTATTTCATTTTCTCTTGAAATTGAGTTTTTATCTAATCTCTAATGAGTTATTTCCAAGTGACCAGTTCGCTCCAAACGCTAACATTCGATATAGTAGAGGTTTCACCAGCTGGAACCCATTTGTTGGTGCCTAAGTATCTAACTTCTAGTTTACGAACGTTTACTGTGTAAGATGCTTTTAGTCTAATATAACCATAAGTGTAGGGTGGTACGTTATGGGAGACTGAGTGATTTAAACTAAGTCCAGCTCCAGACTCCGGAGCAGAAAAGCTAACACCTGCACCTACAGTCAGAGTAGCTCCAGCTTTTCCACCATAGGCAGTTGAACTTACAGGACCTGATGTGGTGCTTTTCTTGTAAGAGTGAGAGTATTTAGTTCTATAGTCTGCAACACCAGTTGCATTAGAACGAGTCTGATACGTAGATTTAGACTCTAAATAGGCGTCTCTAAGTTCAGTCGTATAAAATGACAATAACTCTCCTGTGTTGATATCTTTTACAATACGATTAGATACAATTTCATAATTTGTACCAGGATAGACATCAGCAAAAACCGTAGATGTTGTGACTAAGAATAATAGACTTGATAGTAGAGAGAAAAACAATAGTTTCAGTTTAATCATAACAAATTTCCTTTCTTCATGAGTAAAAGATTATTTTTTCAATCCTTTGAAAGTTATAATGCAACCCGAAATAATACTGAGAGTTCCTACAGGTCTCCAATATAGTTGCCAAAAGAATAAATTTATTCTTTCTTTCAGTGTCGCATAGGGTTCGGCATAATAGGGGTTGATGTGAAATAATAAAAAACCAAAACATAAAACTATGATTCCAGTTAAGAATAAAATGTCCTTATTTACTTTCCTCATAAAACCTCCTTTTATTTTATTTAAAGCGCTTTCTATTATTAGTATACGTCAAAAAAAGAAAAAAACAAGTCTATTTATTTATTTTTTTATATGGTATAATAGAATAGTTGGAGAGTTTTTATATAGCTTTAAAAGGCTGATATGAATACTTTGTATAATCTAATGATTCTTCAAAAAATTTCTTATTCAAACAAGAGCAAAGAGAAGGTGGGCTGCATATCAGAAGTTAGATGTATTTCTGTCTAACTTTTGAGGTGTAGTTCATTTTAAAACCACGAATCCTATGTGACTCGTGGTTCTTTTTTATAAACTGGTTGAGTGTTTTGGTTGTACTTTTTGCTCTGGGTCAATGTAGTTGATGGCATTGTTTACAGCAGTCGGTGCTTCCCCTAGACCTGTCGCAATCAGATCAATTTTTCCATCATAGTAGCAGCAGTCACCGATAGCATAGATACCTGCTTGGCTAGATTCTTGCTTGCTGTTGACGATAATCTTATGACGGTTGAGGTCCAGACCCCAGTTTTTAAGGTTACCGACAGAAGATTTGAAACCATAGTTGACAAAGAGGTGGTCTAGGTCAATCGTTTCTGTTTCATCAGATTTGACTTTTGTGATTTCCAGCTTATCAAGCGTTTTTCCATCTCCAAGGAGTTGGCTAGGAACGAATGGTGTCTTGATGGTCACAGATGATTCCTGTAAGGCTTGGACACTGTGTTCCAAGGCACGGAAATTATCTCTACGGTGAACAAGGGTAGTTGGTGCAATTTTTTCAAAAGCTAGAGCCCAATCAACAGCCGAGTCTCCTCCACCAAGAATCGTCACTTTCTTACCAGCATATTGCTGGATGTTAGAAACGTGGTAGTGGATATTTTCATAGCCCTCAACGCCTTCTAGTTCCAGCGGACGTGGTTTGAAGGCACCGCCACCCATAGCGATGATAACTGTTTTAGACAGGTGACTTCCTTTAGAAGTTGTAATTACAAAGCCTTCTTCTTGTTTTTCAATCTCAAGAACCGTTTCATTGAGATGAATAGGGGTATCAAAGCCATTTAATTGCTCGATTAGACGGTTAGTCAACTCTTCTCCAGTCAGATTTGGGAAACCTGGGACGTCTAGGATTTCCTTTTCAGGATAGAGAATAGCAGGTTGTCCACCTAGTTGGGGAAGAGAGTCGATGATTTGAACCTTAGCTTGGCGTAGGTGGGCATAAAAGGCTGCAAAGAGCCCGACAGGACCGCCGCCTACAATAGTGATATCATAGAGTTGAGACATGGTTTCTCCTTTGTTTTTTCTAGTCATACTCTTCGAAAATCAAATTCAAACCACGTCAGCGTCGCCTTACCGTAGC
>NZ_AEDV01000019.1 GCF_000148545.1 Streptococcus mitis SK597
CAGCCTGCGGCTAGCTTTCTAGTTTGCTCTTTGATTTTCATTGAGTATTAAAAATAAACTTTTCTCTTGCAATTCTAGATAAATAGTGTATAATAGATGGGTATGTGAAAAGCATACTTGTGGGAGGTAAAAATCTCTAATTACCGCCAAAACCACAAAGGAGGATTTTAAAATGGCTAAAAAAGTCGAAAAACTTGTAAAATTGCAAATCCCTGCTGGTAAAGCTACACCAGCTCCACCGGTTGGACCTGCTCTTGGTCAAGCTGGTATCAACATCATGGGATTCACAAAAGAGTTCAACGCTCGTACAGCTGACCAAGCTGGTATGATCATTCCAGTTGTTATCTCAGTTTACGAAGATAAATCATTTACTTTCATCACTAAAACACCACCAGCTGCTGTTCTTTTGAAAAAAGCTGCAGGTGTTGAAAAAGGATCAGGTACACCTAACAAAACTAAAGTTGCTACAGTTACTCGTGCACAAGTACAAGAAATTGCAGAAACTAAGATGCCAGATTTGAACGCAGCAAACGTTGAGTCTGCAATGCGTATGATCGAAGGTACTGCTCGTTCTATGGGATTCACTGTTGTTGACTAATCAATAACACCCCAATATAACCCGCAAGACTTCATCATTTCGAGAAGTGACGTGGGAGATGAAAATCGATTGAACCACTTACAAGGAGAATAGAAAATGGCTAAAAAAAGCAAACAACTTCGTGCTGCTCTTGAGAAAATCGACAGCACAAAAGCATACAGCGTAGAAGAAGCTGTAGCACTTGCAAAAGAAACTAACTTTGCAAAATTTGACGCAACTGTAGAAGTTGCTTACAACTTGAACATCGACGTTAAAAAAGCTGACCAACAAATCCGTGGAGCAATGGTATTGCCAAACGGTACTGGTAAAACTTCACGCGTTCTTGTTTTCGCACGTGGTGCAAAAGCTGAAGAAGCAAAAGCTGCTGGTGCAGACTTTGTTGGTGAAGATGACCTTGTTGCTAAAATCAACGACGGTTGGTTGGACTTCGACGTAGTTATCGCAACACCTGACATGATGGCTCTTGTTGGACGTCTTGGACGTGTCCTTGGACCACGTAACTTGATGCCAAACCCTAAAACTGGTACTGTAACAATGGATGTTGCTAAAGCAGTTGAAGAGTCTAAAGGTGGTAAAATCACTTACCGTGCTGACCGTGCAGGTAACGTTCAAGCAATCATCGGTAAAGTATCATTTGAAGCTGAAAAATTGGTTGAAAACTTCAAAGCTTTCAACGAAACAATCCAAAAAGCAAAACCAGCTACAGCTAAAGGAACTTACGTAACAAACTTGACGATCACAACTACTCAAGGTGTTGGTATCAAAGTTGACGTAAACTCACTTTAATCAGTAGTTTCTACAGAGAGAACGAGTACGAAAGTGCTCGTTTTTTATAATTCTAATACTCTTCGAAAATCAAA
>NZ_AEDV01000018.1 GCF_000148545.1 Streptococcus mitis SK597
ATAACTGAGAATGGGTCTTATAAAGCTACTTATATCGGTGAACTCTATAGCAATTAATCATTCTTTAAAATTATGACCAATAAGAGGCTTGATTTGGTGAATCAAGTCTTTTTTCTCTCTTTTACTGCCATTTGTGATAAAATAATAATGAACGATTTTTTACATGAATGATAAAACAGAGGTAAATATGACAATCGGTATTGATAAGATTGGTTTTGCGACCAGTCAATATGTCTTGAAATTACAAGACTTAGCAGAAGCGAGGGGCATTGACCCTGAAAAATTAAGCAAAGGACTCTTGCTCAAGGAATTGAGTATTGCGCCCTTAACTGAGGATATCGTGACCTTGGCGGCTAGTGCAAGTGACTCTATTTTAACTGAGCAAGAAAGACAAGAAATCGATATGGTCATTGTGGCGACTGAGTCAGGAATTGACCAGAGTAAGGCTGCGGCCGTCTTTGTGCATGGCTTGCTGAGTATTCAGCCCTTTGCTCGTAGTTTCGAAATCAAAGAAGCCTGCTATGGAGCAACAGCTGCCCTTCATTATGCCAAATTGCATGTGGAAAATTCTCCACAGTCCAAGGTCTTGGTCATTGCCAGTGACATTGCCAAATACGGTATTGAAACACCAGGAGAACCCACTCAGGGCGCTGGAAGTGTCGCTATGTTGATTACTCAAAATCCACGCATGATGACCTTTAATAATGACAATGTGGCTCAGACCCGTGACATCATGGATTTCTGGCGTCCAAATTACTCAACAACTCCTTATGTAAATGGTGTCTATTCTACCCAACAATATCTAGATAGTTTGAAAACGACTTGGCTTGAATACCAAAAACGCTACCAGCTTACTTTAGATGATTTTGCGGCTGTTTGCTTCCACTTGCCTTATCCTAAATTGGCGCTAAAAGGTTTGAAAAAAATCATGGATAAGAGCCTGTCTCAAGAGAAAAAAGACCTCTTGCAAAAGCATTTTGACCAGTCTATTCTTTACAGTCAAAAGGTGGGGAATATCTACACAGGTTCACTTTTCCTTGGACTTTTGTCTCTCTTGGAAAATACAGATAGCTTGAAGGCTGGGGATAAAATCGCCCTTTATAGTTACGGAAGTGGAGCTGTGGCTGAGTTCTTCAGTGGTGAATTGGTTGAAGGATATGAAGCTTATCTGGATAAAGACCGCTTGAACAAGCTCAACCAACGAACTGCCCTATCTGTTGCAGAATATGAAAAGATCTTCTTTGAGGAAGTGGTGTTGGATGAAACAAACTCTGTCCAGTTTGCTGGCTATGAAAATCAAGATTTTGCCTTGGTTGAAATTGTGGACCACCAACGCCGTTATAGCAAGGTTGAAAAATGATGAAGATAAGTTGGAATGGATTTTCTAAAAAATCATACCATGAGCGCCTCGAGCTGTTAAAAGCTCAGGCGCTCCTTAGTACTGAAAAACAAACCAGTCTGGAGCAGGATGAACAGCTGAGTGTGACTGTGGCAGACCAGCTGAGTGAGAATGTGGTGGGAACTTTTTCTCTGCCTTATTCGCTGGTCCCAGAGGTTCTCGTTAACGGTCAGGAATACACAGTTCCCTATGTGACAGAAGAGCCCTCCGTGGTTGCTGCGGCCAGCTATGCCAGTAAAATCATCAAGCGAGCAGGTGGCTTTACTGCTCAAGTGCATGAGCGTCAGATGATTGGACAGGTAGCTCTTTATCAAGTTGATGATCTAGATCTAGCGCAAGAGAAGATTGCCAGCAAGAAAGCTAAACTCTTGGAACTTGCCAATCAAGCCTATCCTTCTATTGTTAAACGTGGAGGCGGGGCGCGTGATTTGCATGTCGAGCAGATAAAAGGCGAAACAGACTTTCTCGTTGTTTATCTTCATGTCGATACCCAGGAAGCCATGGGTGCCAATATGCTCAACACCATGCTGGAAGCCTTGAAACCAGTCTTAGAAGAACTCAGTCAGGGTCAAAGTCTTATGGGAATCCTGTCCAACTACGCGACCGATTCTCTGGTGACTGCAAGCTGTCGCATCGCCTTTCGCTACTTGAGCCGCCAAAAGGATCAAGGACGAGAAATTGCGGAGAAAATGGCTTTGGCTAGCCAATTTGCGCAAGCTGATCCTTATCGTGCAGCTACTCATAATAAAGGGATATTTAACGGTATTGATGCCATTTTGATTGCCGCTGGTAATGACTGGCGTGCTATTGAGGCAGGAGCTCATGCTTTTGCAAGTCGAGATGACCGTTATCAAGGTCTCAGCTCTTGGCGTCTAGACTTGGAGACAGAAGAATTGGTCGGTGAGATGACCCTGCCCATGCCTGTGGCGACCAAGGGTGGCTCTATCGGTCTCAACCCTCGTGTAGCTCTCAGTCATGAATTATTGGGGAATCCTTCTGCCAAAGAATTAGCCCAGATTATCGTTTCTATAGGTCTCGCACAAAATTTTGCAGCCCTGAAAGCCTTGGTGAGTACGGGTATTCAGCAGGGACATATGAAATTGCAGGCCAAATCTTTGGCACTTCTCGCAGGTGCTAGTGAATCCGAGGTAGCTCCCCTAGTCGAGCAGCTTATCGCAGATAAAACCTTTAACCTAGAGACAGCCCGGCGCTATCTCGAAAATTTAAGATCATAAAAAACTCAGACGAATTCGGTCTGAGTTTTCTTGTGCTTATACTCAATGAAAATCAAAGAGCAAATTAGGAAGCTAGCCGCAGGTTGCTCAAAGCACTGCTTTGAGGTTGTAGATAAGACTGACGAAGTCAGTTACATATATCTACGGTAAGGCGACGCTGACGTGGTTTGAAGAGATTTTCGAAGAGTATTAAATGCTTTTTCCTGGTAATAGTGTAACTGGTAAGAAGTAACCTGTTGTTGCGACTTCCTTGCCTTCAATCTTCTGTAAGAGAAGGTCAACAGTGAGGCAGGCAATCTCTTCCAAGGGTTGCTTAATAGTAGCTAGTTGAGGATAGTAATTCTCGATAAAGTAGGTACCATCATAGCCGATGACTTTAAGCTCTTCTGGGACAGAAATTCCCAGTTCTTGGGCAATTTTAATGACCAGAATAGCTGTCAAATCATCTGAAGCAAAGATGGCATCTGGCTTTTGACGAGTCAAGATATTCTTGATTTCCATTTCTTTTCTGACGGGAGAAAAGTCACTGGAAACATTGATAATAGGAGCTTTTGGGAGTACGGATGCAAAACCAGCGTGACGTAGTCCAGTTGGCGAATTAGAATTGTCATTCCCTGTAATCATGATGATAGACTGGGCGCCTGTCTTAACCAAGGTCTGGGCAGCAAGAACCCCACCAGCATAGTTGTCAGAGGAAACGACAGGGATGTCTGGAGACAGGTTTCGGTCAAAGGAAATAATCGGCGCGGTCACACGATTGTAGTCTTCGATTCCCAAGTTGTGACTACCCGAAATGATGCCGTCCACCTGATTGGCTTCCAACATTTCGATGTATTCACGTTCCTTTTCAGAATCGTGCTCACTGTTGCAGATGATGGTCTTATAACCATTTTTGAAGAGTTGGTGTTCCAGCTTATCAATCAATTCTGCATAGAAAACGTTAGAAATATTTGGGAAAATCAAACCAATTAACTTAGCCGATTTTCCTTGCAGACTACGAGCTAGGTTGTTGGGTTTATAGCCCAATTCTCGCATGGCTTCATTAACCTTTTGAATGGTTTTTTCAGATAGATACCCTTTTTTATTGATAACCCGAGAAACGGTAGTAGGACTGACGCCTGCAAGTTTGGCGACATCAGTTAGTTTTGCGACCATAATCTAATTCATAGTAAGTTCCAGTTGGGTTTCCAGATTTAATCAGGATACCATTTTGGTCCGCATGTGGGAAGACACGACCAGAAAATACTTTTTCTCCTTTATTGATGAAAATTTCAAAGACAGAGTTATCGATGAAGATTGTAGCAGTAGTAGCCTGGTTATCGATTTGGCAAGAACGTGTAGTTCCAAATTCTTGGGCATACTGTTCACCAGCCTGACTACGATCTACTGTCACTTGACCATTTACAAGGTCAAAGTTGATGGAAAGTCCCTTTCCTTCTTGATCAGCAAGTAAGATAATCTCGCTCTGGCTATTAGCTTCCAAGTTGAGTTCAAGTTCGTAAGTGTTCTTGGTTTGAGCACGGTTTGAGAAAGGTTCTTCAGAAGCACGAAGGTCCTTGATAGCCGCGACTGGGTATTGGTAGAGTTTGCCGTCTTTGATAGTTAGTTCCTTGACCAAAGAGAAGGTTCCTTGGTGGTCAAAACGGTCAGATGGATATGAAACATCAGGCAAGCCAAGCCAGCTAACAGCTAGAGCACGTCCATCAGGAGCGTTGAAGGCTTGAGTTGCATAGGCTTCGAAACCATAATCCATGTTTTGGAGTTGAGACACATCTACCATTTTAGCATTTTCAGGGTCAAAGGAAGTCCCAATCTTATACATATTTGGATAGATATTGTCGTAGTCTAGAACTTTCTTATCCAATCCTTGTGGGCAGTAGAGAAGGACAGGTTGCTCCCCTACAAAGACCAGATTTGGACATTCCATCATGTAGGCAGTACGGTCGTTAGCAAAGTCAAGGTTGCCAACGGCTTGCCAGTTTGTGTAGTCGTTGGCAACAGCCTTGTAGAGACGGACGAAGCCTTTTTTCTCCAAGTCCTGTCCACCGACGATAGCATAGTATTGGCCCTTGAAGTTAAAAATTTGCGGGTCACGGAAGTGGTCAGTTGAGTCTGCTGGCTGGTCAATCAAGATCTTGTCAATCTTCGTAATCTTGCCATCCTTGTCCATCAAAGCACCAATCTGGTAAGGGTGACGGATCCAGTTTTCATCACGAACATTTCCTGTATAAAATAGGAACAAGTTATCGCCAAACTGCATGGCAGAACCAGAGTAGGCACCATGGCTATCTAATGGAGTATCTGGTAAAACTTTGATTCCAGTTTCTCTAAAGTGAATCAAATCATCACTTTCTAGCTGTGCCCAAGATTTCAAACCGTGGGCTGCACCAAAAGGAAAATTCTGGTAAAAGAGGATCCACTTGCCATCAAAGTAAGAAAAGCCATTTGGGTCGTTGAGAAGTCCTGTTTTTGGCTCAACATGGTAATGAGTATGCCATGGAGATTGTGCCATATTTTCTTTTATATTTTGAATTTCTTCTTGCGTCCAATCTTGATAAAGTCTGTAACGACGCTCAGTAGTCCATTCCATTCATTCATTCCTCCAAAAATCTTATCACATTTAATAGTAACCGTTTTCGATAAAAAATGCAAGCCTTTTATGTTAAAAAAGAGAAAAAACTGTTAAACGTTTATCATAAATTTAAAGCAGGAAATTAATCAACTTTTCAAGAAAATATGAAAGATAATGAAACAAAAGCCTTTTAACTAAGATTTCAAACTTGTTTTTTAAGGAATTCCTGCTAAAACAGTCAAAATCAATCAATCTAAAGCGAGCTTACTAAGTGGATAGAATATTTTTTCTGCAAAACGCTTGACATATTTCTAAAACATGATAAAATAATAGTCGTAGGGCGAATAAAATCGCTTTCAAACAATAACAAAATTTTATATAAGGAGATTTTTGCAAATGAACAATCAGGAAATTGCAAAAAAAGTCATCGATGCCTTGGGCGGACGTGAAAATGTCAACAGTGTAGCTCACTGTGCGACTCGTCTTCGTGTCATGGTCAAAGATGAAGGAAAAATCAATAAAGAAGTGATTGAGAACTTGGAAAAAGTTCAAGGTGCTTTCTTTAACTCAGGTCAATACCAAATCATCTTTGGTACTGGTACAGTAAACAAAATGTACGATGAAGTTGTTGCGCTTGGTTTGCCAACATCATCTAAAGATGACATGAAAGCAGAAGCTGCGAAACAAGGGAACTGGTTCCAACGTGCTATCCGTACTTTCGGTGACGTTTTTGTTCCAATCATCCCAGTTATCGTAGCGACAGGTCTCTTTATGGGTGTGCGTGGTCTTTTCAACGCTCTTGAAATGCCACTTCCAGGTGACTTTGCAACTTACACTCAAATCTTGACAGATACAGCCTTTATCATCTTGCCAGGTTTGGTTGTGTGGTCAACCTTCCGTGTATTTGGTGGAAATCCTGCCGTTGGTATCGTTCTTGGTATGATGCTTGTTTCTGGCTCACTTCCAAACGCTTGGGCAGTCGCTTCAGGTGGTGAAGTAACAGCTATGAACTTCTTTGGTTTCATCCCTGTTGTTGGTTTGCAAGGTTCTGTTCTTCCAGCCTTCATCATCGGGGTTGTCGGAGCTAAATTTGAAAAAGCTGTCCGCAAGGTTGTTCCAGATGTCATTGACCTCTTGGTAACACCATTCGTGACACTTTTGGTCATGTCTATCCTTGGACTCTTTGTTATTGGACCAGTCTTCCACGTTGTTGAAAACTACATCCTTATTGGTACAAAAGCAATTCTTGGCTTGCCATTTGGTCTTGGTGGTTTCTTGATTGGTGGGGTTCACCAATTGATTGTCGTGTCAGGTGTGCACCACATCTTCAACTTGCTTGAAGTGCAATTGCTTGCTGCTGACCATGCTAATCCATTCAACGCGATCATCACTGCGGCTATGACAGCCCAAGGTGCTGCGACTGTTGCGGTTGGTGTTAAAACTAAAAATCCAAAACTGAAAACACTTGCTTTCCCAGCTGCTCTTTCTGCCTTCCTCGGTATTACAGAGCCTGCTATCTTCGGGGTGAACTTGCGTTTCCGTAAACCATTCTTCCTTTCATTGATTGCTGGTGCAATCGGTGGTGGATTGGCTTCAATCCTTGGACTTGCTGGTACTGGTAGTGGTATCACTATCATCCCTGGTACAATGCTTTATGCAGGTAATGGACAACTTCCACTATACCTTCTTATGGTAGCTGTATCATTTGCACTTGGTTTTGCTCTTACTTACATGTTTGGTTATGAGGATGAAAAAGAAGTTGCTACTGAAGTAGAGACAGAACGTTTGGTCCAAGAAGAAACAACTGGTAACATTCCAGCAACTCTTCGAAATGAAACACTTGTAACTCCTATCGTCGGTGATGTTGTCGCTCTTGCTGATGTTAATGACCCTGTTTTTTCAAGTGGAGCTATGGGACAAGGTATCGCTGTGAAACCAAGTCAAGGTGTGGTATATGCACCAGCTGATGCTGAAGTTTCAATTGCCTTTCCAACAGGACACGCTTTTGGTTTGAAAACAACTGATGGTGCTGAAGTTTTGATTCACGTTGGTATTGACACTGTATCTATGGATGGTGAAGGTTTTGAAGCAAAAGTTGCTCAAGGTGACAAGGTTAAAGCTGGCGATGTTCTTGGAACATTTGACTCAAACAAAATCGCTGCAGCTGGACTTGATGATACAACCATGGTTATCGTTACAAATACAGCTGACTACGCTTCAGTAGCTCCAGTCGCAACAGGTTCAGTTGCGAAGGGGGATGCTGTGATCGAAGTGAAAATCTAATCAATCCTCTCTAATGTGAAAACGAACAAATGACATGTTTGTTCGTTTTTGCTTGAATGGTAAGATTTACAGAGGAAAATCTAAAAAATAGAGAAATTTAGCCTTTCGAAATATGCTATAATAAAGAAAATAAAAACAAGAGGTTTATCATGACAAAATTATATGGAAGCTTGGAAGCGGGCGGTACAAAGTTTGTCTGTGCTGTCGGTGATGAAAACTTTAACGTTGTAGAAAAAACACAATTTCCAACAACAACTCCAATCGAAACAATCGATAAAACCATCGAGTTCTTCTCAAAATTCGATAACCTTGCTGGTCTTGCAGTCGGTTCATTTGGTCCGATTGATATTGATAAAAACTCAAAAACTTATGGTTTTATCACAACGACTCCAAAACCAAACTGGGCAAATGTGGACTTGCTTGGTGCCCTTCGTCGCGCCCTCAACGTGCCAATGTACTTCACTACAGACGTAAACAGCTCTGCCTATGGTGAAGTGGTTGCCCGTAACAATGCTGGTGGTCGTATCGAAAACTTGGTTTACTACACAATCGGTACAGGTATCGGTGCAGGTGTTATCCAACGTGGTGAGTTTATCGGTGGTGTGGGTCACCCTGAAATGGGTCACTACTATGTTGCTAGACACCCAATGGATATTGACAAAGAATTCAACGGTGTTTGTCCTTTCCATAAGGGATGTCTGGAAGGCTATGCAGCTGGTCCAAGTTTGGAAGCTCGTACAGGTGTTCGTGGGGAAAATATTGAACTCAATAACCCTGTTTGGGATGTTCAAGCCTACTATATCGCTCAAGCTGCGGTTAATGCGACAGTGACTTTCCGCCCAGACGTGATTGTCTTTGGTGGAGGGGTCATGGCTCAACAACACATGCTGGACCGTGTCCGTGAGAAATTTACATCTCTTCTCAATGGTTACCTACCAGTACCAGATGTGCGTGATTACATTGTAACGCCAGCAGTCGCAGGAAATGGTTCTGCCACTCTTGGAAACTTTGTTCTTGCAAAAGAAGTTTCAAAATAAAGCACAAAATCCGCTTGGGAAACCAAACGGATTTTTTACGTGTCAAAGCATTTGCCAGAAGAAGTCAATAATATAGGTTAGACCGTAGGTATAAACCACGAGGGTAAAGGGCTTGGTCAGAATGATGATGGTCATATAGCGCTTGAAGCTCATCTTGGTCAGGGCAGCCAGCATACAGAGAAAGTCGGCTGGACTAATGGGCCAAATCATCATAAAAATAAAGAAACGGTCAAAACGATTTCCTTTATCCAACCAGCCGATATACTTGTCGTAGGTACGCTTGCTGACGACAGACTGAACAAAGGCAGCTCCGTAGAGGCGCACCAGATAAAAGATAATGGCACAGCCAATCACGATTCCGATATAGTTGTAGATAGTACCGATGATGTGACCGTAGATAAAGACCCCAGCGACGGAGGTCAAGGCCCCAGGAATGATAGGGACGACCGTTTGTAAAATCTGTAAAAAGATAAAGAGAGGTGGCCCCCAGATACCTGCTTGCTGGATAAAGGCAGAGAGGGTTTCTTTAGACTGTAAAACCCCAGCCTGATAAGCCCAAATACAGAAAATCAAACTCCCAACCCCGCCGACAATCGATGAGATATTGATAACTTGCTGTAAAAGGGGAGAAACAGCTTTCATTTGTTTATCCTGTGACATGTAAACTCCTCATAGATAGTATATTTCTACTATACCATATTTTGGAGGAGAAAGGGGGAATGAGTCTTTTTGCTATGGGAAGAGTGATGGAATTTGAGGCTAAACATGCTATAATAAAGGGAGCAGACAAGTAGCAAAGGAGAGAGTATGATACAGGTAAAACCAGAACTGGAGATAGAAAAACAACTGATCAGCCAACTGGTAACTGGGGAAAGTCAATGGACTTACAGAGATGACCTTAAAACAGAAGAGCAATTATGGGAAAACGTCTTTGAAAAGCTAGCCCAGAACAATGTGGCTCTATTGGCAGATCATCCTCTGACAGAACAGGAAAAACGCCAGATAAAGAATCAACTGAACTTTGTTAGCTACTATGATGCGGCCAAGTGGTTGGTCGGCGAAAATGGCATTGCCAAGGTTGAGGTTCAGAGAGAAGATGCTAGTTTGGGGACTATCCGTTTATCTGTCATTTGGCGAGACAATATCGCAGCTGGTAAGTCTAGTTATGAGGTTGTCAACCAAGTCGAGAGAGATAAGATAAATCCTCAGGATCAAGACCGCAGGCTAGATGTGACTCTCTTGATCAATGGCCTTCCTATGATTCAAATTGAGCTTAAAAGTCCCCGAGTTGCTTTTTTAGATGCCTTTCATCAAATCAAGAAGTATGATAGAGAAGGAAAGTTCCGTGGCATCTACTCTAGCTTACAGATGTTTGTTGTGACCAATAAGGTAGATACTCGCTATATCGCTGCAGCTAGGGAAAATAAACTCAACAAGCAATTTCTAACCAAGTGGGTGGATAAGGACAACCAACCTATAACGAGCTTGACCAGTTTTGCCCACGAAGTCCTTTCCATCCCTCGTGCCCACCAGATGGTCATGCAGTATTCTGTCCTTGATGATAGCAAGAAGGCTCTCATCCTCCTGCGTCCCTACCAGATCCATGCTATTGAGGCTGTTCAGGAAGCCTCTCGCCAGCAAGCATCAGGCTATGTTTGGCATACGACTGGTTCAGGAAAGACATTGACCTCCTATAAGGTAGCACGGAATCTTCTCCAAATCCCTTCTATTCAAAAGACAATCTTTGTCGTTGACCGCAGGGACTTGGACCAACAAACCACTTCATCTTTTCTCTCTTATGCGACCAATGATGTCATTGATATCGATGAGACGGATAATACCCATGATTTGGTCAAGCGCTTAGGAAGTAATGATAAGCGTGTGGTGGTAACGACCATCCAGAAAATCACTACTATGATGCGTAAGTTTGAGCAAGGACTTTACCAGCGTGATGCGGACAAAATCAAGGACCTCCGAGTGGCCTTTGTCGTGGATGAATGCCACCGTGCCGTGACGCCACAAACACAAAAAGACATTAAGGTCTTTTTCCCACAGTCTCTCTGGTATGGTTTTACAGGCACACCTATCTTTAAGGAAAATAAACGCCAGCAAGTCGGCGATCTAGCCCAAACCACCCAGCAACAGTACGGTGACCGTCTCCATGAGTATACAGTCAAGGAAGCCATCCATGACGGAGCAGTTTTAGGCTTTAAGGTGGATTATCGCAATACCCTCATCACGGATAAATCCGAAAAGGACATACCAGATACTGTCTACGAGGATGAGGAACATATGCTGGAAGTCTTGGATGCCATTATCAATAAATCGCGTCAACAATTAGGCTTCCAAAAAGGAGTAGGTAAGACCTACAATGCCATCCTAACCGTCAAATCCATCCCTCAAGCCCAAGCCTACTATGACCTCCTCAAACGGGTCAAGGCTGGGGAGACAAGAGTCAAGGTATCGGAAAGGGTCAAGCAGGTCCTTCCTGACTTTCCAAAGGCGACCATCACCTACTCGGTCACAGAAAATGAAGAAGACTCAAGAACCAATCAAGACCACATGAAGCAGGTCTTAGAGGACTACAACCAAGAGTTTGATACCCACTTTACCATGGCGGATCTTCGTAGCTTTAATACGGATGTCAATAATCGTCTAGCTAGAAAACAGGACAAATACCTCTATCGCAATGAGCAGTTGGACTTAGTCATCGTTGTCAATCGTCTCTTAACAGGATTTGATGCGCCTTGTCTATCAACCCTCTTTATCGATCGTAAACCAATGCAACCGCAGGACTTGATCCAGGCCTTTAGCCGAACCAACCGAATCTTTGATTCTAGTAAGACCTACGGTCATATCATCACCTTTCAAAAGCCTCTAGCCTTTAAGGAAGCAGTAGATAATGCCCTCAAACTCTACTCAAATGGTGGAGAAAACGAGGTCCTAGCTCCGAGTTGGGAAGAGGAGAAGAGAAACTTTTTGAGGAGTTGCAGTGATTTCAAAAATCTTGCTACTGATGACTATGTGAATGGTCTAGATTTCGAGCAAGTCTCTACGCCTGAGTTGAGGAAACTAGCTAAAACCTATCAAGCCCTTGATAAATACCTAGCCTCTATCCGAGTATACAAAGAGTATGATGAGGAAGAAGTTTACAGTCAGACAGGACTTGATGTAGAAAAGTTGGAAAGGTATCTGGGACTTTATCGAAATGTCCTTGCAGAATTAAAAAGCCGAGTAGAGGATGATGACGATGGAGAGCCACTTGATATTCACTATGAACTGGAGTCTATCCAAGTAGACGAAATCAACTATGCCTATATCTTAACCTTGATCCAAAGTCTGATTGAGCAAGGTCAAAGTCAAGAAAAGAACCTAAGCGCTCAAGATAGGGAAGCCGTGGATAACTATATTCAGAGTCTTGAGAAGACCAATCCAAATCTTGCCCAGATCATCACTGAACTTTGGAGAGAGGTACAAGAACATCCAGCAAGTTATCGTGGTCAGTCTATCGCAAATATCTTGGATCAGATGATTGAGGCGGTCATCCAGCAACACATCCAAGTCTTTAGCAAACGCTGGTATGTCGGAGAGGATGAACTCCGTTACTATGTCGAACATTACCGTAAGGGAGCTAAAAAACAACTAGGAGAAAGCCAGCTGACCAAGAGCCAGCGCTATCAGGACTATAAGCTAGAGGTGGCGGATGCCCTCAATCCTCTCCTCTATAAAAAACAAATCAAGGAAGCCTATACCCAGCTAGTAGAGGAAGTTATTGAGCCTTTGAGGGTTGGAAGATAGTAAAACTTTGGAGGAAAAAGCATGAATTGGACTACCATTTTTGCGGGAATCGCAGCATTTGTTTCAATTGTGAATATTTTTGTAACTATTAGAAATAATAAGGCTCAAATACAAGCCCAGATTATCTCAAGTTCTCGTGTTCAGTGGATTAAGGAAGTTAGAGAAATCTACTCGAATTTTATTAAATTAAGTACAGAGTTTCATAATGAGTTATTGTTTTTAAGAGTATGTGATAATGAAGAAAATTTTGATAAAAATTTTAATATGTTGAGAGGAAATTTGTGGTCAAGTTATTATCAATTAATTTCTTATTTCCCCAAAAAAGACAGTGATGGAAGAAACTCTGAGATTGTAAGTGTATTTAATGAATTAGTTAATTTTCTGGAAGAAAAATTAGAGTATTCCTATGGAGATATCACTTTTTCGGAGTTTGTACCAAGTTTTCAGGAATTGCAAAGATATGATGTTCCTGAACAATATAAAGCTATGCTGAATATAGTTTCTGATAAATTTTCTTTTTATATGAAAGCGGAATGGGTGAAAGCAAAATTAGAGGTGGAGAACCAATTTAAGTTCTCCAAGTAATAAAATAACAGGTGTTGTCTAGTAAAGTACAATGCCTGTTATTTTTGTTTATCTGTCCCTAAATTGACATTTTTGTCCCATGGTGTTATACTTAGTTTAGTATTTAAAATGGAGGTCTAGCAATGAAAAAAAAGCAAGTGATTAACTTAATTAGGTATTTTACAGAGAAGAATGAGTCTGGATTCAGGACTGAAGCGTATGAAATAGCAAAATCATTTGATAAAAGTGGAGACTATCAGTTAGCTGAATATATAATGGCATTGCTATCAGATGCTAATACTTTTGTTCCACAAATGAATAAAGAAGATATTGAATCGTTGAGGAAGGTTTCACTGCTGAACTTAGAATCATTGCCTTTGCCAGAACCTATCTCAAAAGATGTGATTGGGATAGTGAATGCTGTTCGGAGGAATATTGGAGTAAATAAGTTTCTCTTTGAAGGGGCACCAGGGACTGGGAAGACAGAGACAACAAAACAAATAACTCGCCTATTGGAACGAGAACTTTATATTGTAGATTTTGAAGCAATAGTTGATAGTAAATTAGGACAAACGTCAAAGAATATTGCTTCACTCTTTAAGGAAATAAATAGTTTTTCTAAACCTAACAGAGTAGTTATATTGTTTGATGAAATAGATGCTATTGCTTTAAATAGATTAGATACCAATGACTTGAGAGAAATGGGAAGAGCAACTTCTGCTATATTGAAGGGAATAGACTCACTAAATAATGAGGTTGTTTTAATTGCTACGACTAATCTGTTTGATGTTTTTGATAAAGCTTTAATAAGACGTTTTGATGCAGTAATTAATTTTAATAATTATAATCAAGATGATTTATTAGATATTTCAAATATTTTAATGAGTGATATTTTAAAAGATTTTAAACAATCTGGGAAAAATAGTAAATTATTGAGAAAGATTATCTCTCTGATGAAACCTATTCCTTATCCAGGTGAACTAAAGAATATTTTAAAGAGTGCAGTAGCTTTTAGCAGTTTAACTGATAAATACGATTATTTGAGGCGAATCTTTACAAATGCATATAAATCTATAGATGAAGTTTCAATTGAAGAATTAAAAGAGCTTGGTTTCACAGTACGTGAAATAGAGATTTTGAAAGGTATTTCAAAAAGTCAGGTTTCAAGAGAGTTAAAAGGATGTTAAAGAATGAATGAATTATTGCAATTAAAGGGGCGTTTTGAGCAAAAATCAAGTAGTGGTCGACCAGGTTCTCCAAAGTTGTTGGCTAATCAAATTGTAAGTGAAAAAAAAATATTAAAATTAAAAAAAGAGCTCGAAGAACTTAAAGAATATTGGTCAAATATCTCATATTTTGAAGGAGCTTTAATTTCAGTAACTTATGTAGATGTTGTTGCAAAAAGTAGAAGAATGAGAGAACTATTTAAAAAAAATAGTAGAATTCAACCAAATGATTGCGTTGTTGGAGCCAAATTTATTGATAAAACTTCTACAGAGAAGCAACATGTTATTACTTATTACGTAGATTTAGATGTTTTGGATGAATCGATTAATACTTTGAATATAGTTGCATCATTACTTATTAAAGATTTCAATGGAGAAATTTCTACAGAAAAATTAAATTCGATTAGTGACAGGACAGATAATTATGAACCAGGAATAATTGCTAGAACAAAATTTTTACAAGCTATTGTAGACATTAGTTCGATTGAAAATTTTGCAATACCCAAAAATGAACTTGATGAACTAAGAACATCAATTATTAGTATCTTTGATACCAAAGTACCTACAAGTGAATTATTAAAGAGGGTTGGTTTAAATGTTCCTGATTACAGAGTGATTGATGAGACAACGATATTATTGACTCCGGATCAGTTAGAAATCTTAAATGAAAAGGCTCCTTATCTGATTTCTATGGCTACTACAGATTTATCGAAATTGGATACTCAGAATTTTGAAATTTTTGATAGCGGGCATAGAATGACAATTCCTTCACCTGCAGATGAACCGGTAGTCGGAGTTATTGATACTATGTTTGATAGTAGTGTTTATTTTTCTGAATGGGTGACATTTCAAGATAAGGTAAATGCCGATATTCCAATTAATCCAACTGATTATGAACACGGTACAGCTGTATCTTCGTTAATTGTTGACGGTGCTTCAATTAATCCAGAATTAGATGATGGTTGTGGTCGTTTTAGAGTTAAACATTTTGGAGTTGCAAGGGGTAGCAAGTTTAGTTCATTTTCTATACTTAAGTCAATTAAAGAAATAGTAGCAGAGAATAGAGATATTAAGGTATGGAATTTATCATTAGGGTCAGCATTAGAAATTCAAAAAAATTTCATTTCTCCAGAAGCTGCTTTGTTAGATAAAATACAATATGAATTTGATGTTATATTTGTGATAGCAGGAACAAATAAAAGAGTGAGTGATAAAGCTAGAATGAAAATAGGGGCACCAGCAGATTCGATAAATTCTCTAGTTGTGAATGCCGTTGATAAGGATAATAAACCAGCGACATACTCTAGAGAAGGTAAAGTGTTGTCCTTCTTTAATAAACCTGATATTTCTTATTTTGGAGGGGATGGGAAAAACAAAATAAGAGTTTGTATGCCTACAGGAGAATATTTTGTAGCAGGAACATCTTTTGCAGCACCTTGGATTACTAGAAAAATAGCATATTTAATCCATAAGATAGGGTTAAGTAGGGAGGTAGCGAAAGCTTTAATTATTGATTCTGCAATATCATGGTCAAAAGCAAATAGTTCTATGAATTTAATCGGGTATGGTGTAGTACCTCAAAAAATCGAAAATGTGCTTAACTCCCAAGATGATGAGATTAAGTTTGTTATATCTGGAGAATCAATCATGTTTGATACATACAATTATAATCTTCCAGTGCCTGTTGTTGATGATAAGCACCCTTACATTGCTAAAGCAACGTTGTGTTATTTTCCCAAGTGTTCTAGGAATCAAGGAGTTGATTATACAAATACAGAATTAGATATTTATTTTGGTAGACTTAATGGACAGAAAATAATTACTGTGAATGATAATAAACAAAATGATAATGTGTCTCTTTCTGAAACAGATGCTAGAGGATTGTATAGAAAATGGGATAATATCAAATCAATTATAGAGTACGTTAAACCAAATGGGCGAGCTAAGAAGGCATATGGTGATGGTTTGTGGGGGTTTAGTCTTAAAACTAAGGAACGACTTAACAATGGTGATGGTAGAGAACTTAGGTTTGGAATAGTTGTAACACTTAAAGAAATGAAAGGGATAAATAGGATTTCTGATTTCATTAGTCAATGTTCTATGCGTGGTTGGCTTGTGAATAGAATTGACGTTCAGGAAATGATTGATATTTATAATGTTGCTGAGGGAGAAATTCATTTTGAAGATTAATTTTATTAAAAAAAGCTTGATGAAGGTTAGATAAAAATATGATAAAGCAAGATATTCCTAAAATAAGATTCTATTCCTATCAAGGTTCTTGGACAGAAAATAGAATTGCAGATATAGTCAAAATATCTGCTGGTGGTGATGTAGATAAAGTAAAATTGAAGGAAAGTGGAAAATATCCTGTTATTGCAAATGCTTTGACAAACAAAGGAATCGTTGGATTTTATGAAGATTATAAAGTGAAAGCTCCTGCAGTGACTGTTACGGGTCGTGGAGATGTTGGATATGCAGTAGCAAGACATGAAAATTTTACTCCAATTGTTAGACTCTTGACTCTTCAATCGGAAAAAATTGATGTTGATTATCTTGAAAATCAGATTAATTCTATGAGAATTTTAAATGAATCTACGGGTGTTCCTCAATTGACAGCTCCACAACTTGGGAACTATAAAGTGTATTATCCTGAAATTGAAGAACAATCCGCCATCGGCTCCCTATTCCGCACCCTCGACGACCTTCTGGCTAGCTACAAGGACAATCTCGCCAACTACCAATCTCTCAAGGCGACCATGCTCTCTAAGATGTTTCCAAAAGATGGACAGACAGTTCCTGAGATTCGTTTGAATGGATTTGACGGTGAGTGGGAAGTTCAGAGTCTAAAAGAATTGGCTAGATTTTCTAAAGGTAATGGGTATACAAAAAGTGACTTAGTAAATTCTGGAAATGAAATAATTCTATATGGTCAACTTTATACTAATTATCAAACTGTAATCTCTATGGTTAATACATTTGTTCTTGAAACAAGAGAGAAATCCGTAATTAGTAAGGGAGGGGAAGTTGTAGTACCGGCATCTGGGGAAAGTGCTGAGGATATTTCAAGAGCATCAGTCATTGAAAAATCTGGAGTTATTATAGGTGGCGATTTAAATATAATCTATCCAGATGAGAATAAAGTGGATTCTATCTTCTTAGCTTTAACCATTTCAAATGGAAGTCAACAGAAAGAATTGATTAAAAGAGCACAAGGAAAATCAGTCGTTCACTTAAGAAATAATGATTTAGAAAAAGTTGTTTTACACTATCCTTCTATAGAGGAACAACAAGCCATAGGTGCCTACTTCTCAAACCTAGATAACCTGTTCAATTTTCATCAAGAAAAAATTTCTCAGCTAGAAACACTTAAAAAGAAACTCTTGCAAGATATGTTTATTTGAGGTTCCCTAATGAAATTTTTAGAAAGATTATTTTTGTCGTTTAGTTCTTTTTTTCCTGGTTTAATTTTGTTTATTTTTACTATAAATATTTGTCCAAATGTTGAAAGTTTAATGATGAGTCTTATTAAAATATTTATTTTGATTTCAGTTATGCTAGTAGTTGCATTCGTATCACTGAAATATTTTGAAGAAAAGGAAATATCTGATACAGCTACCATCGTCTCGATTCAACCGGTTGAGCATGAAATTATTCCAACGTATATAGGTTTGTTTGTCATAATGCTTGGTTTGGGTAGTTTAAGTCTAATTTATCAAATGTTTATTGTGTTATTTATATTTGGGATATGGTTTGTTTTAATGGAAAAATCTTATTATTTTAATCTTATTTGGTTACTTAAATATAGGTATTATAAGACACAAGATAAGATTGGTAATACTTATATAATTTACAGTAAGAGAAATGATGTAAAAGAAGTTGGTAAAATTCAGAATTTAGTAAGAATAAATAATTTTACATTTTTGGAGAAGGAATAATATGTTTTTAGTAAAAGTAGGTCAAATATATAGAAAATTGGAAAACACGGATGACATTTCTGAACTAGTTGCTCCGGAGATTGATCCTGAAAATAGTAGAGAATTTGATCCAGAAATAAAATTAGAACATGAGGAATGGTTCTATATTGAAATTGATGATGAGCATATGTCGATGGTCAAAGAATATGAAGATAAATTTTTAAATACTGCGGGTCTAAATGATGTAAATGAAGAAGAGTTCTCGAAAATTGATTTGATTTTTCGAAAAGTTGAAAATGACGGTTTAGTTTTTCAAAAAATAACTAAATCAAGGAGAATGGTTGATAAGTCAATCTTGAAATGGAGATATAGAAGAGCTGAAAGAACAATTATTGAAAAGGGTATAGAACTAAAATCTGAGAACGATGCCTATTTTGATGGAAATGATAAATTGTATTTCAAAAATTTTAGAACGATTCGTAGCTTATTTAAGGGGATTGATGATTACTATCGTATAGCAAGTCAAGCAGAAGTTGATGAGTTTAAAGAATTTAATCTGGTGAGTTTTGTTTCAGATTTTAAAATTAAGACTAACAACTTAAAGATGTTGGCAGTTTTAAAAGATTATGAGATAGATTTGGATGATATTGCTGTTAAAAGTACTTTGTTGAGATCTTACAGTCAGTATCCTAATCAAGAGTTTGAGTTGGACGATAATCAAAATTTTATAATTGATAGTAATAGAAAATTAACATGTTTACTAAAGTTAGCACTTGGACGGCTATATACAAATCCAATAACTCATCATAAAATGGAAGCTAACTATGCAAAGAAATTAAATTAAACTAAGAAAATGATTTAGAAAGAAACATTATGGAAACAACACAAACTTCCCAGTCGCTCTACCAAGCCCTGTGGAACTCAGCGGATGTTCTTCGATCTAAGATGGATGCCAATGACTACAAGTCCTATCTTTTGGGCATGGTCTTTTATAAGTATCTGTCAGACAAGATGCTCTTTTTCGTGGCGGAGACTATGGAGGAAGGGAGTGAGAGTCTAGAGGCTGCCCTTGAGGTCTATCGCAACTACTATGAGGATGCGGATACCCACGAGGATCTTCTTGCAGTTATGAAGGATGAACTCAACTATAGTATCAAGCCTGAGTTGACCTTTACGGCTCTAGTAGCACGTGTCAATGAGGGGACTTTCCAGTTAGAAGATTTGGCTCAGGGTTTTCGTGATATTGAGCAGAGTGATGAACTCTATGAAAACCTCTTTGAGGATATTGACCTCTATTCTAAAAAGCTAGGGGCGACTCCGCAAAAGCAAAACCAAACGGTGGCGGCAGTCATGAAAGAGTTGGCTGTGCTAGATGTGGCTGGTCATGCTGGTGATATGCTGGGGGATGCCTATGAGTATCTGATTGGTCAGTTTGCGACTGACTCGGGTAAGAAGGCTGGTGAGTTCTATACACCTCAACCTGTTGCCAAACTTATGACTCGGATTGCCTTTTTGGGTCGTGAGGATCAGCTAGGCTTTACCATCTATGATGCGACTATGGGGTCAGGTTCTCTCTTGCTCAATGCCAAGAAATACTCTCATAAACCGCAGACAGTGGTCTACTTTGGTCAGGAACTCAATACCTCGACCTATAACTTGGCTCGGATGAACATGATCCTACACGGTGTTCCTGTTGAAAATCAATTCCTCCACAATGCCGATACCTTGGATGAAGACTGGCCGACTCAAGAACCGACCAACTTTGACGGTGTTCTCATGAACCCACCCTACTCTGCCAAGTGGTCAGCAAGCTCTGGCTTTATGGCGGATCCTCGTTTCTCTCCATTTGGGAAACTTGCCCCCCAGTCCAAGGCTGATTTTGCATTTCTCTTGCATGGTTACTACCATCTCAAGCAGGATAATGGAGTTATGGCTATCGTCCTTCCCCACGGTGTTCTTTTCCGTGGCAATGCGGAAGGGACCATTCGCAAGGCCTTGTTAGAAGAAGGGGCTATTGATACAGTAATTGGTCTTCCAGCCAATATCTTCTTTAATACCAGTATTCCGACCACAGTTATCATTCTCAAAAAGAACCGTACCAATCGTGATGTCTACTTTATCGATGCTTCTAAGGAGTTTGATAAGGGGAAAAATCAGAATATCATGACAGATGCTCATATCGAGAAGATTTTGGAGGCTTACAAGTCTCGTGAGGAGATTGACAAGTTTGCCCATCTAGCAAGCTATGAAGAAATTGTCGAAAATGACTATAACCTCAATATCCCTCGCTATGTAGATACCTTTGAGGAAGAAGAAGTCGAACCACTGACAGATATCGTCAGCAAGATTAACACGACAAATCAAGCAATCCAAAACCAAACCGCTTCCCTACTTGAAATGCTCGGTCAACTCCATGGAACCACACCAGAAGCCGATGCTGAACTCAAAAAGTTTTTGCAAGAGTTTGAAGGGTGATGGGGAAGGAAACTTGGTATATCAATTGTAGAGTATTTGAAATTACAGTTTTGTATCCTCATTGCTTAATAGATATGTGAAGGTTGAGTAGGGAATAGAATTGGTTTTCAAATAACACAGAAAAAATTAGAAAATAAATCAAAAAAAGTCATGTAAAATGACTTTTTTGATATAATTAAGATAAGAAAAACTAAGGAGTCCGAAATCATGGTAAAATTAAGGAGTCTCATCATAGAGAATATTAAGAACGTGCAGTATGGAGTTATTGATTTTCAAAATAAATCTGACTTTATCAATGTAACGGGAATTTATGGTCAGAATGGTTCTGGGAAAACAGCTGTTGTAGATGTATTTGAAGTTCTATCTGCCTTGATGAGAGGAGAGTCTATTCCACAACATACAAAAGGGATTTTTAATGCCATAGACCAAGTAGGGGAAAATGCGATTACTTTAGAATTAGAAGCCCCAGAAACCTATATCATTCGATATAAAGTCGAGTTTGCTGCAAGTGAACCTACAGGCGTGCAAGATGTAATGGTTGTAAAAGAAGAACTTGCCTATAAACCTCTAGAATCTGGCTCTAGATACCGCTATTTGCTACGTTACGAATATGAAGGAAGTAACTTTGATGCTGAACAACCGCGACATACGGGATATTTAAAATCTCAAAGAAGTATTATGGGAAAGGATGCAGTTAGTGTTTTAACAAAGACAATTATTGATGATAATCGTTCCTTTATTTTTTCAAAAGAATTAGGAGGCTTTATTTATACTTCAAGTAAGCAAGATTTATCGACGCTTGTTGAAATTTATAATGTCATTCAAGACTTTTATCAAAATTTGAGAATTTTTACCCAAGAGTTATCTAGTCTGAATAGTAGTGGGGTTACTCCTATCACGATTAACTATCAGAATCGTGACTCTCATGTGAGTTATCAGGGGATTATCCCCATGTTTCTTCAAAGTGGAGGAATTTCTATAAATGAAGAACTTTATAGTGTTTATGAGAGCACGATTGACTATTTGAATGAAATTGTTCCTATTATTATCCCTGACTTGAGACTTGAAATGGAAGCAGGTGAGATAGAGATTCGAAATGATGGACAAAAAATAAGAAATGTTAGTTTTATTTCCAATCGTGCAGGTAAAAGATTCTCTTTAAAACACGAATCTGAAGGGATTCGTAAAATTATTAGTATGCTTGGTTTTTTGGTGGAAGTATATAATAAAGAGAATATTATCGCTGTTATTGATGAATTGGATGCAGGTGTATTTGAATATCTACTAGGCGAGTTGATTGAAATTTTTTCTGAAAGTGCTAAAGGACAACTAATTTTTACTTCTCATAATCTACGTGTACTAGAAAAACTTCCATCCTACAAGGTTGTGTTCTCAACTGCTTCTCCGACAAATCGTTATATCCGCTTAACGGGTATTAAGCCAAGCAATAACTTAAGAGATATTTATTTAAGAGGAATTCAGCTGGGTGGACACGAAGAAGAATTGTATCAAGGAGTTTCTAATAGTAAAATTAAACGAGCTTTGAGAAAGGCAGGTATCAAGCTTGGCGAATAAAAGTAGAAAGGTTATTCTAGTATTTGTAGAGGGAGAATCTGATGAGACTGTTGTAGGATTTATAACAGATTCATTAGTGGAACGATTGAATGATATGCATATCACACTAAAGGTGATGTATGGAGATGTCTTTTCAGATAGGAGATATTCTGCATTATCTGGAACGAAAATTGCAAGTGATAGAATTTGCGAGGTTCTTGCTACAGAAAAATGGAAAGTAAGTGATCTACTGTTTGTTGCCTTTGTAACAGATACGGATGGCATGTTTATGAATCCAACTTCTTTAGTTGTAGATGATTCTATGGAAGTGACAGATTCGTTTCAATATGATTTACAAACTCGGAGGCTGCTATTTTCAACGCCGAAGAAAAAAATGGATATTACTGAAACGAGACAGAGAAAGTCAAGGCATGTCAATCAGTTGATTAAAGAGGGGACTTCCTTGTTGGTTAAGCGGAAGTTAGTACAAACTTTTGTGTATTATAATTCTGTTAATTTGGAACATGTTTTATTTGGAAAAATATTACCAAATCATGAAAAAATGAGTGCTGCTGATGATTTCATCGACCAGTACGATGGAAAAGGCGATGCGGGAGTAGAAGGGATTTTAGCATTTTTCCAAAGTAGATGCCCGGCAGATGATTACGAACAATCATGGCAGTTTATAAAACAAAATGAAATGACGAATGGATATTCTAATTTAGCGTTATTGTTTGACAAGATTCAGAATTATAAATAACATCCTGACAGACAGTTTGTAGTCCAATAAGTTCAATAGAATAGAGGAGGTCAGCAATCACTATGAGTAATAAAATTGTTGAATACAAAGACCTGATTGCTTTTCATCCAGGTCAGTATGTTGAAGAGTTGATTGAAGATTATAACGTAACGCAGAAAGAATTTGCCGAGCGTTTAGGAGTTTCGGAAAAGACTATTAGCAAGCTAGTTAATGCAGAGTAGTCCATTGGTAAAGAAACTGCTCACAAGTTAGCTAAGTTAAGTGGCGTTTCCATGCAAACTTGGCTCAATCTTCAAAATGCTTATGATGTAAAAGTGGCGGAGATTTTAGAGCAAAAATAATATAATGTATATGAATAATAACAACCAACGTGCCCTTTGTCAGCGACTCTGGGCGGAAAATAAATACCTCGTTTTGGGTCATTCCAGCAATATTTACAATGAGATTCGCCAGTATCTAAAGCAGGAAGTGGTGGAGGTGAGTAAGGTTAAAGAGATGATTGACCATGCCTGTCAAATCTCAGAACACAGGGGGCAGGTTTGCAATGCTTTTCAGCATATTTGGGGCTATTTTAAAAAGAAAGCGACAGATGCCGAGCGCAAGGACTATATGCTCTTGCTGGATCGCTACCGCTTTGGTCAGGCTTCTAAGGAAGACTTGAACACTAAGACTCGAGACTTGCTTGATCGCTATCCAAATACCTACTTGCAGCATTCGACATTACTGAAAGGAGACTCCCATGAGACTTTGGCATGAGGCTTTGATTTCACAGCTTCCCCGTCCTCAACTCTTGGGACAACATAGAGAGTGCTGCGCCCTCCGTGGCAATGGCTGGGGCAGAAAGCATGCGACGGTTGACTATGTCTTTACCCACTCGCCCTATCGTCTCTATGCCTATCATGACTTGATTATGGAGGAAATGGTTAAACGAGGCTTTAGGGTCAGTCCAGAGTGGTTGGACAAGAACTACCGAGGGAAGACCTGCCCTCTCTATGAAGATTTAGCAGAGGAGAAATTGACCAGTCCTATATACAGCGAACATGACGCTACCTACTATGAGGAGTGTTTAGCTAATCTCCGAGAGAAGGGGATTGAGCTATAGTCTTTTCTAATAACAAGCCATAGTCACTTATAAGAATTACTAATAATGCATTTGAACAGTCTAACTGAAATAGAGCTATAAAACAAGCTACACAAAGGATTTGAGGCATTTGTCTCAGGTCTTTTTCTTTTGTTTAAAACAGAGATATAGTTTCAAACTATATCAAAGCCTAATTTTTTACAATTATACAGACGCTTTCTTTTCTGTTAAGATAGTTTCAACAACAAATTTTGGAGGACACATCATGTCAACTACAATCATCGGTTTCCCTCGTTTGGGCGAATTCCGCGAATTAAAATTTACAACTGAAAAATACTTTAGAAAAGAAATCTCAGAAGAAGAACTCTTGGCAGCAGCAAAAGACTTGCGTGCTAAACACTGGAACATTGTCAAAGAAAAAGGCATCACTGAAATTCCATCAAATGACTTTTCTCACTATGACAACTTCCTAGATGCAGCTTTCCTTTTCAACGTGGTACCTGCTTCAGTTCAAAACTTGGACTTGTCTGAGCTTGAGCGCTACTTCGCTTTGGGACGTGGTTACCAAGGAGAAAAAGGGGACGTTCGCGCCCTCCCAATGAAGAAATGGTTTAACACCAACTACCACTACATCGTTCCTAAATTTGAAAAAGACACTCAAGTTAAACTTGCAGGTCACAAGATTTTCGATGAGTTCCAAGAAGCGAAAGAGCTTGGATTGAACACTCGTCCTGTTCTTGTAGGTCCATTCACTTTCCTTCAATTGTCAGATTTTGAAGAAGGCGTGAAAGCAGAAGACTTTGTAGACAGCTTAGTAGCTGCTTACCAAGAAGTTTTTGCTAAATTGGCTGAACTTGGTGCGACTCGTATCCAATTGGATGAAGCGGCTCTTGTAAAAGACTTGACAGCTGAAGAAAAAGCTCTCTTCTTGAACCTCTACAACAAGCTTTTGGCTGACAAAAAAGGTCTTGAAGTCTTGCTTCAAACTTACTTCGGTGACGTTCGTGACGTCTACGCTGACCTTGTAAACTTGCCAGTTGATGCTATCGGTTTGGACTTCGTTGAAGGTAAGAAAACTCTTGAACTCGTTAAAGGTGGTTTCCCAGCTGACAAGACTCTATATGCGGGTATCGTCAATGGTAAAAACATCTGGCGTAACAACTATGAAAAGAGCTTGGCTGTTCTTGAACAAATCCCAACTGAAAACATTGTCTTAACAAGCTCATGCTCACTTCTTCATGTGCCATTTACAACTGCTAATGAAGAATTTGAACCAGCAATCTTGAACCACTTTGCCTTTGCAGTTGAAAAATTGGATGAAATCCGTGATTTGGATGCTATCCGCAATGGTCAAGGTGAAGAAGCACTTGCAGCTAACAAAGAACTCTTTGCGACTGAGCGTGTTGGTGAAAATGCTGAACTTCGTGCGCGTATTGCTGGCTTGACAGACGCAGACTACACTCGTTTGCCAGCATTTGCTGAACGTGAAGCTATCCAAGAAGAAGCTTTCAAACTTCCAGCTCTTCCAACAACAACTATCGGTTCATTCCCTCAAACAAAAGAAGTTCGTGCTAAACGTTTGGCTTACCGTAAAGGTGAATTGTCTCAAGAAGAGTACGACGCTTTCCTTGCTGAAACAATTGACGAATGGATCAAATGGCAAGAAGATATCGACTTTGATGTCCTTGTTCACGGTGAATTTGAGCGTAATGACATGGTTGAGTACTTCGGTCAAAACTTGTCAGGATACCTCTTCTCTAAAAATGGTTGGGTACAATCATACGGTATGCGTGGGGTGAAACCACCAATCATCTGGGGTGATGTAACTCGTCTTAACCCTATCACTGTTAAATGGTCTAGCTATGCACAAAGCCGTACAAACAAACCTGTTAAAGGTATGTTGACTGGACCTGTTACCATCCTCAACTGGTCATTCCCACGTGAAGACATCTCTATCAAGGATTCTACTCTTCAAATCGCCCTTGCTATCAAGGATGAAGTACTTGACCTTGAAGCTGCTGGTGTGAAAATCATCCAAATCGACGAGGCTGCTCTTCGTGAAAAATTGCCACTCCGTCGTAGCGACTGGTACGAAGACTACCTTGACTGGGCAATTCCTGCCTTCCGCTTGGTACACTCAACAGTAGCGCCAGATACTCAAATCCACACTCACATGTGTTACTCAGAATTTACAGATATCATCCCAGCTATCGATAACATGGATGCAGACGTTATTTCCTTTGAAGCTAGTCGTTCAAACCTTGAAATCTTGGACGAACTCAAAGCGAAAAACTTCCAAACAGAAGTGGGACCTGGGGTTTACGATATCCACTCACCTCGTGTGCCAAATGAAGGCGAAATCGACAATACAATCGAAGCCATCCTTGCTAAAGTGCCAAGCAAGAAAGTTTGGATCAACCCTGACTGTGGTTTGAAAACACGTGGTATTCCAGAAACAAAAGAAAGCTTGGTCCGCCTTGTTGAAGCAGCTAAAGCTGCGCGTGAGAAATTGTAAGATAAGGATTTCTCTAGAAGCACTGTTTGGTCAATCTGCCTGTTTCATTTGGATTCTAAGAGTCCAGCTAACGAAAAAATCAACTAGAAAAGGATAATGACTATGTCACGCCAAACACCGTCACTCTCATTTGAAGTGTTCCCTCCAAACCCAGCCGTGGGTAATGATAACATTATTTCTGCTCTTCAAGATATGCAGGAGTTGGCTCCTCACTTTATCAGTGTAACTGCCAGCAATAATAAATTTAATATCAAGGAAACGACGGTTCGTTTGGCTGACTTTATCCAAAATGACTTGGCGATTCCTACTATTGCTCACTTGCCAGCCATCTATTTGACCAAGGATAAAGTTGCTGAAACTATTGCAGACTTGGACAAGGTTGGGGTGCAGAAAATCTTGGCTCTTCGTGGGGATATTATTCCTGATGTGGAACCACAAAAGGATTTCCGCTACGCAACTGACTTGATCGAGTTCATCAAGGAACAAGCCCCTCACTTTGATATTGTTGGTGCTTGTTATCCAGAAGGCCATCCAGATTCATCAAATCAGATTTCAGATATTCAAAATCTTAAGAAGAAAGTGGATGCAGGCTGTTCGAGCCTTGTAACTCAGCTTTTCTTTGACAATGAGCGCTTCTATGATTTCCAAGACAAGTGCATCTTGGCTGGGATTGATGTTCCCATTCATGCAGGGATTATGCCAATTCTGAATCGAAATCAGGCTCTCCGCCTCTTGAAAACTTGTGAGAATATCCATCTTCCACGCAAATTTAAAGCCATCTTAGACAAGTATGAGCATGACCCTGAGTCGCTCAGAGCAGCAGGACTTGCCTATGCAGTGGACCAAATCGTGGACTTGGTAACTCAGGATGTTGCCGGTGTGCATCTCTACACCATGAACAATGCGGATACAGCAAAATACATCCACCAAGCGACTCATGCCTTGTTTAATCACCAGTCTCTCGGATAATAAAAAGCAAACCATTCTTCTCAGGTGAGGGGAATGGTTCCTTTTTAATGGTAAAGACCGCACTTTTTAAGAAAAATATGATAAAATAGACTCTGTACGTACTTGATACAAAGATGAGGGTATTTAGGTTGTAGAAGTTTGTTTAAAGTTGATTATTTTTTAAACAAAATCTGATAATGTGTGTCTCAAAAATACGAACGGAGTGAGTATTTAAAAGATATTTCACGCTATCGTGGTATCCTAGATGATAACAATATTATTATCTAAGACGGGATTTTTGAGAGTAAAATAGTTCGGGGCACTATTTTAGCCTGAGCATAGAAATGAAAAGGCGAAGTAATTAAAAATTACCATTGAAATTCCATTGGATTTCTAAAATCATCCACTGGATAATTTTACCTCCCGTCCGCACCATTTCAGGGAAATATCAAAAAGATACTTAATTGAATTTTGGCCTCATTTCTTAGGAAAAAAGATAAACTGTCTTGTCTTCATCGAAGACTTCGTCAGTTTCCTATTTCTACTTTGCTTTTGACGTCCTTGGTATCTTGAGTAATTGAACACGGGCTAAATCCCTAGTGAAAAAGATAGATTTCCTGGTGCGCATCGCACACTGCGTCAATCTCCTATTTTCATACGGGATTCTTCATGCCCTTAGTATCTTGTGTAATTGAACTCGCCTACAACTCTGTGGAAAAAGATAAATCTACCTAGGAGCATTCGCTCCGTCGTTCGATTTCCTATTTTCCTTTGAGTTGCTTAACGGCTTAGTATCTTGATTTTTGTAGGCAAGGCGTATAATTTCATCAATCCAAAGGGGATTAAAATGACAAAACAAGTGTTTCAAACGACTTTTGCGGGTCGTGAGTTGATTGTAGAGACTGGTCAGGTTGCTAAGCAAGCAAATGGCTCTGTTGTCGTGCGTTACGGTGAGTCAACTGTCTTGACTGCTGCCGTGATGTCTAAGAAAATGGCAACTGGGGATTTCTTCCCTCTTCAAGTCAACTACGAAGAAAAAATGTATGCAGCTGGGAAGTTTCCTGGTGGCTTTATGAAACGTGAAGGACGTCCTTCAACAGATGCGACCTTGACAGCACGTTTGATTGACCGTCCAATCCGCCCTATGTTTGCGGAAGGTTTCCGTAATGAAGTCCAAGTTATCAACACCGTGCTTTCTTATGATGAAAATGCATCTGCTCCAATGGCAGCAATGTTTGGTTCATCCTTGGCGCTTTCTATTTCAGATATTCCATTTGACGGACCAATCGCTGGTGTCCAAGTGGGTTATGTAGATGGCCAAATCATCATCAACCCTACGCAAGAACAAGCAGAGCAATCGCTCCTTGAATTGACAGTAGCTGGTACCAAACACGCTATCAACATGGTAGAATCTGGTGCCAAAGAATTGTCAGAAGAAATCATGTTGGAAGCTCTTCTGAAAGGACACGAAGCCGTTAAAGAATTGATTGCCTTCCAAGAAGAAATCGTTGCTGCTGTCGGTAAGGAAAAAGCAGAAGTAGAATTACTTCATGTAGATGCGGACTTGCAAGCTGAAATCATCGCAGCCTACAACAGTGACCTCCAAAAAGCGGTCCAAGTAGAAGAAAAATTGGCTCGTGAAGCTGCAACTCAAGCAGTTAAGGACCAAGTTACTGCCGTTTACGAAGAAAAATATGCGGATCACGAAGAATTTGACCGTATCATGCGTGATGTGGCTGAAATATTGGAACAAATGGAACACGCTGAAGTGCGTCGTTTGATCACAGAAGACAAGGTACGTCCTGATGGTCGTAAGGTCGATGAAATCCGTCCTTTGGATGCGGTTGTTGACTTCCTTCCTCGTGTACACGGTTCTGGTCTCTTCACTCGTGGCCAAACTCAAGCACTTTCAGTCTTGACCTTGGCTCCGATGGGGGAAACTCAAATCATCGATGGTTTGGACCCAGAGTACAAGAAACGCTTTATGCATCACTATAACTTCCCACAATACTCTGTAGGGGAAACAGGTCGTTACGGTGCGCCAGGTCGTCGTGAAATCGGTCACGGTGCTCTCGGTGAGCGTGCCCTTGCTCAAGTCTTGCCAAGTTTGGAGGAATTCCCATACGCTATCCGTCTGGTAGCAGAAGTCTTGGAATCAAATGGTTCTTCATCTCAAGCTTCTATCTGTGCTGGAACTCTTGCCCTTATGGCTGGTGGTGTGCCAATCAAGGCGCCAGTAGCTGGTATTGCCATGGGACTTATCTCAGATGGAAACAACTACACTGTCTTGACAGATATCCAAGGTTTGGAAGACCACTTTGGAGACATGGACTTCAAGGTTGCAGGTACTCGTGATGGGATTACAGCCCTTCAAATGGATATCAAGATTCAAGGAATCACTGCAGAAATCTTGACTGAGGCTCTTGCCCAAGCCAAGAAAGCCCGTTTTGAAATTCTTGATGTGATTGAAGCAACCATTCCAGAAGTTCGTCCAGAATTGGCTCCAACTGCTCCGAAAATTGATACGATCAAGATTGATGTGGACAAGATTAAGATTGTCATCGGTAAAGGTGGAGAAACTATCGACAAGATTATCGCTGAAACAGGCGTTAAGATTGATATCGATGAAGAAGGAAATGTGTCTATCTACTCTAGCGATCAAGATGCTATTAACCGTGCTAAAGAAATTATTGCTGGTTTGGTTCGTGAAGCTAAGGTAGACGAAGTTTACCGTGCTAAAGTCGTTCGTATCGAGAAATTTGGTGCTTTTGTTAACCTCTTTGACAAGACGGATGCCCTTGTTCATATCTCTGAGATGGCTTGGACACGTACCAATAATGTCGAAGACTTGGTAGCAATCGGGGATGAAGTTGATGTTAAGGTTATCAAGATTGATGAAAAAGGACGTGTGGATGCTTCTATGAAAGCCCTTCTTCCTCGTCCTCCAAAACCTGAACGTGATGAAAAAGGCGAAAAGTCTGAGAGACCTCACCGCCCACGTCATCACAAGGATCACAAACCTAAGAAAGAATTTACAGAAACACCAAAAGATTCAGAATAAGAAAAGGAGAAATGTATGGGATGGTGGCGCGAAACCATTGATATCGTAAAAGAAAATGATCCAGCGGCCCGCACCACTTTGGAGGTTTTGCTGACTTATCCAGGTGTCAAGGCCTTGGCGGCCCACCGTCTTTCGCATTTTCTCTGGAAGCATGGCTTCAAACTCTTGGCTCGTATGCACAGTCAGTTTTGGCGCTTTTGGACTCAGATTGAGATTCATCCGGGTGCTCAAATCGACTCTGGAGTCTTTATTGACCATGGTTCAGGCCTGGTTATCGGAGAGACTGCTATTGTTGAAAAAGGTGTTATGCTTTACCACGGAGTAACTCTTGGTGGGACAGGAAAAGACTGTGGCAAACGCCATCCGACCGTTCGAAAGGGAGCTCTCATATCGGCTCATGCCCAAGTTATCGGACCAGTGGAAATCGGCGAAAATGCTAAGGTCGGTGCAGCAGCAGTTGTCGTAGCAGACGTACCTAGTGATGTGACGGTTGTCGGTATTCCTGCTAAGATTGTCCGTGTACATGGTAAAAAGGATGAGCCGGTCATTCACGAAGTCGAAGAAAAACGAGAGTACTACGTCAATAAACTCGAGCAGGCTAAAGAAGCCAGTCACAGATCGTCTGGGTTGTAGAGGATACCTATATGATTCAAGCAAGAAACAAGTTAAGCCAAGAGGAGCTATCTGAGGCGAAAAAACTAATTAACTGTTGCCAAAACTATGACGATACCTATCGTGATCCCTATCTCTCTAACATGCTTAATTTTGACCCAAACATGCCCGCCTTTTTCCTTTGTTATGAAAAAGGCGAACTTGTTGGTTTATTAACTGTCTATGCAGATGACCAAGATGTGGAAGTGACGATACTGGTTCATCCAGATCATCGCCGTCAGGGGATTGCGCGTGCATTGTTTACTAGTTTTGAGAGAGAAACAGCTTCTTTTCCTATTCGTTCAGTGACTTTTCAGACAGAACGTATTTTTCTAGAACGTCATCCTGATTTTGTTAGCAACTGGGGATTGGTCGAGGATGAAGAGACAGAAACTTGGTTAGGTAAGGATAGAAAACCTTATACGTTAGCAAATGTTTCCAATCTTGAAGTTTTGTTAGCAGATAGTTCGTATCAAAATCAAATTAGTCAGTTAAAATTTCAGGCATTTTCAGAGGAACATGAATCGAGAGAAGTTGTAGATAGATATGTCGCTGAAGCTCTGAAGGATCCAGAAAGTCGCTTATATATTTTGTTAAAAGACGGTCAGGTTATTGGAACTTGTACAGTTGATTTATCGAGCAATACGAATTACTTCTACGGTTTAGCAATATCTGAACCTGAACGTGGGAAAGGCTATGGAAGCTACTTAGCAAAATCCCTTGTCAACCAACTAATTGAGCAAAATGACAAGGAATTTCAGATTGCAGTGGAAGATAGCAATGTAGGTGCCAAGCGCTTGTATGAAAAAATTGGCTTTGTCAAACAGACTCAGGTGGTTTATCTGAATGAGAAAGGAGCAAGGGATTCCGAAGTGTAGAGACATTCGGACTGAAATTCAATTGAACTCTTAGTGATGAAATTAACTGTTCTTGGATTTTGGCTTTCCTGACTATTATTTTATGATTAAAATCTATGACACTATGTCTCGTGATTTGCGAGAATTTGTCCCGATTGAGGACGGCAAAGTTAAGATGTATGTTTGTGGGCCAACGGTTTACAACTATATCCATGTAGGAAATGCCCGTTCGACGGTGGCTTTTGATACGATTCGTCGTTATTTTGAGTACCGTGGGTACGAGGTTGCCTATATTTCCAATTTTACAGATGTAGATGATAAGATTATCAATCGCGCCAAGGAAGAAGGTATCACACCTCAGGAGGTCGCGAATAAGTATATCGCTGCCTTTCGTGAGGATGTGACGGCCTTGGGTGTCAAGCCTGCGACCCGCCATCCACGCGTAGTGGAATTTATGGCTGATATCATCCGCTTTGTGGAAGAGTTGATTGAAAAAGGCTTTGCCTACGAGAGTCAAGGGGATGTTTACTTCCGTGTGGAAAAATCCCACAACTATGCTAAATTAGCAAATAAAACCTTGGAAGACTTGGAGCTGGGAGCTTCTGGTCGGACAGATGAAGAAACAGCTCGTAAGGAAAATCCTGTAGACTTTGCTTTATGGAAAGCTGCTAAACCAGGAGAGATTTCATGGGACAGTCCTTGGGGACCGGGTCGTCCAGGCTGGCACATCGAGTGTTCGGTCATGTCTACTGAAATTTTGGGAGATACCATTGATATTCACGGTGGTGGCGCTGACCTTGAGTTTCCACATCACACCAATGAAATTGCCCAGTCAGAAGCCAAAACAGGCAAGACCTTTGCTAACTACTGGATGCACAATGGTTTTGTCAATATCGACAATGTCAAGATGTCCAAGTCCTTGGGTAACTTTATCACCGTTCATGATGCTCTCAAGACTATTGATGGACAAGTACTTCGTTTCTTCTTTGCGACTCAGCATTATCGCAAGCCTATCAACTTTACGGAAAAGGCAGTGCGTGATGCAGAGACCAATCTAAAGTATCTGAAGAATACTTATGAGCAACCATTTACAGGAAATGTGGACGCCCAAGAATTACAAGCATTTAAAGATAAGTTTGTAGCTGCTATGGATGAGGATTTCAACGCTGCCAATGGTATCACAGTCGTCTTTGAAATGGCCAAATGGATTAACTCAGGTAACTATGATGCAAGTGTTAAGGAAGCTCTTGCGGCTATGTTAGAGGTCTTTGGAATTGTCTTTATTGAGGAAGTTTTGGATGCAGAGATTGAAACCTTGATCCAAAAACGCCAAGAAGCGCGTGCCAATCGTGACTTTGCGACAGCGGACCAGATCCGTGACCAATTGGCTGCTCAAGGGATTAAGCTCCTTGATACCAAAGATGGAGTGAGGTGGACACGTGATTGATGTCAATCTCATTAACGGGATTGCGTTAGCTTTTGAGGGGGACGCGGTGTATTCCATGTATATTCGCCGTCACCTCATCCTCAAAGGCATGACCAAACCCAATAAACTCCACCAAGAAGCGACCAAGTATGTGTCGGCCAAAGCTCAGGCCCGCCTGATTTCCCTTATGTTAGAGGAGCAAATCCTGACGGAAAAAGAAGAAGAAATCTACAAACGTGGTCGCAATACCAATAGTCACACAAAGGCTAAAAATGCTGATGTGGTGACTTACCGTATGTCCACAGGTTTTGAAGCTGTGATGGGCTATCTTCATATGACTGAAAATCTGGAACGTCTTGAGAGCTTGATTTCGTGGTGCATCCAAACAGTGGAGGATTAGGACATGATGTCAAAAGAACTACAAGACTGGTTTCCTGAAGCACAGATTTCAGACCAACCAGTAGAGAAAGAGGGATATCTTACCCTCCCTTTAGCTTCTCAACAGTGGATTTTGCTGGAAGAAACTGGGCTCAGTGAGCGTGAAAAGCAGTTGATTTCCCTTTTGACCCAGCAGGAGCAGGCTCGTTCGCTCAATCCTTGGTATTCTTTTCTGATTGAGGGCAAGGGACAAGCACCACAAACTTTTAAAAAGATTCAGTTGGCCTATTGTCATCTTTCCTATTTTCAGCAGGAAAATCTAGCTTCTTGGCTAGATATGATGCGGACCCTTTTTCCTAACTGTCAGACAGTGCTACAGGTGGGAGCGCAGGATTACATTTTTGTTCTCCAACAAGATAAGTACACCTCTGTACGAGCTATTTTAAGTGATACGATTGAAGCAGTGGAGTATGACTTTGGACTGCGTCTCTCTATCATGTTAGGCCAGGTTTGGTCTCAGACGGGACATCAAGCCCTATCAGACTTGATCAAAGCAGAGCGGGATTTGTTTAAGACTTGGTGGCGTCAGGGTCACCAAGGTGTTCATACTTTTTCTCAGCTCTATCTTTGGAGTATGGGAGAAAGACTCGTGGACCTGAGAGTCATTAAAGAATGCCTGCACCAGATGATTTTGGATCAAGATCAGATTCAGGAAATCATTCTCTCTCTATGGGAAAATAGTGCTGTTCTCACTAAAACAGCCCAGCAACTCTATCTGCACCGCAATTCTCTCCAATACAAGATTGATAAATGGGAAGAATTGACAGGGCTTCAGTTGAAGGAATTGACTGACCTGATCTTGTGTTATCAGTTGATTTTACCAGATATTCTCTAAAGTTTTGTGCAAGTTGCACAGAACTTTTTTATTTTTTTGGTCATCTTGCCATAGAAATGTAAAGCGTTTTCATCTATAATAAAACTATCAAAAGACAAAAGGAGTTCACCTCATGGTAGAATTGAATCTTAAAAACATTTACAAAAAATATCCAAACAGCGAACACTACTCAGTTGAAGACTTCAACTTGGACATCAAAGACAAAGAATTTATCGTTTTCGTAGGTCCTTCAGGATGTGGTAAATCAACAACTCTTCGTATGATTGCTGGTCTTGAAGACATCACAGAAGGTACTGCATCTATCGATGGCGTGGTTGTCAACGACGTAGCTCCAAAAGACCGTGACATCGCCATGGTATTCCAAAACTACGCTCTTTACCCACACATGACTGTTTATGATAACATGGCTTTCGGTTTGAAATTGCGTAAATACAGCAAGGAAGACATCGACAAACGTGTGCAAGAAGCAGCTGAAATCCTTGGATTGAAAGAATTCTTGGAACGTAAACCAGCTGATCTTTCAGGTGGTCAACGTCAACGTGTTGCCATGGGTCGCGCGATCGTTCGTGACGCAAAAGTATTCTTGATGGACGAACCTTTGTCAAACTTGGATGCCAAACTTCGTGTATCAATGCGTGCTGAAATTGCGAAAATCCACCGTCGTATCGGAGCTACAACTATCTACGTAACTCACGACCAAACAGAAGCGATGACACTTGCAGACCGTATCGTTATCATGTCAGCAACTAAGAACCCTGCTGGTACAGGTACTATCGGACGTGTAGAACAAATCGGTACTCCTCAAGAAGTTTACAAAAACCCAGTTAACAAATTCGTAGCAGGATTCATCGGAAGCCCAGCAATGAACTTCATCAATGTGAAATTAGTTGGTAGCGAAATTGTTTCTGACGGTTTCCGTTTGAAAGTTCCAGAAGGAGCATTGAAAGTTCTTCGTGAAAAAGGCTACGAAGGTAAAGAATTGATCTTCGGTATCCGTCCAGAAGACGTGAATGCAGAACCTGCTTTCCTTGAAACATTCCCAGAATCAGTTGTGAAAGCTACTATCTCTGTATCAGAATTGCTTGGTTCAGAATCTCACCTTTACTGCCAAGTTGGTAAAGACGAATTTGTTGCTAAAGTTGATGCTCGTGACTACTTGCAAACAGGTGCAACAGTTGAACTTGGATTTGACTTGAACAAAGCCCACTTCTTCGATGTAGAAACTGAAAAAACAGTTTACTAAGATAAATAAAACTCAAAACACTGCTAGAGAAATCTGGCAGTGTTTTTTGAGATTGCGTAGAAAAAACTCCTGGGAAATTCCAGGAGAGTATGAGTGGTTATTTGAACTTGAATCCTTCGTAAATAAGCTCTGTTTTTGGATTTTGTTTCTTAATCTGTTTGGCAAGTGACTTCATCATAGAAAGAGGACCACACATATAGACGCTTGCATGTTCGGGCACTTCTTTTTGTTCAAAATTAAGATAGCCGTCTTTCCTACTGTCTACTAGATGGAGTTCAAAATTAGGATTTTTCTGATCATAGTCACGGAGCAAATCTAGATAGACTGCATTTTCCTCTCCACGGAAGCTATAGTAGAAGTGAACCTGTTTATCTAAAATAGGATGTTCACGGATGTAAGAGATGAAGGGGGTAATCCCAATGCCTCCAGCAATCCAAACTTGATTTTCTCGTCCTTCTTCTATGATCATGTGTCCGTAAGCTCTGTCTACGCTTACTCTGCTGCCGACTTGAAGATTGTCATAGATATTCTTGGTATGGTCGCCTGAATTTTTGACAGTAAAGTAAAGTGTTTGGCCATGACCTCCTGAGATAGAAAAGGGATGTGGAGCACTTTCAAAGCCTTCTTGGAAAATCTTTAGGAAGGCAAATTGTCCTGATTGATAGTTGAAAGGTCTGCTAAGATGGATTTGAATTTCTCTAGTATCGTGATTTAATCGTTTGAGATTAGTAATTTTCCCTAGATAGGGGAAGCCAATCTTTTGATATAGAAAAATGATATAAAAACCAGCTAGCAAGCCTAAAAGGGCATAGCTACCAACAAGAAAACTTAGAAGATTAAATGTAAGGAGACGATTACCTATCATCATGTAGACGTGAAAGAGTTCGAAAATATAAGCTAGATAAACCAGACGGTGAATCCATCGCCAAGCTTCGTATTGGATGTATTTGCCTAAATAGGCGACAATGATGATGCTGATAAAGATATAGATGGCAAGATTGCCAAACTGAGCAGCTAAGCGAGAGCCCCACAGACCGCCCATACTAAAGTTATGAAAGATTAGTAGGATGATGGAGAGAAAGGCTGTAAATTTGTGGACGGTGTAGACCTTCTCCAAACCGTGAAACCAGCTTTCTAGTAGTGGGAGACGAGTGGCGAGGATAAAGGTCAGAGATAGGCTTGTTAAAGCTAGTCCTGGAATCATGAATTGGGGAGGAGTGTTCATCCAAGTCAAAATAGTCAGGATAAAACTAGCTATGATAAAGAGTAGTCCTTTGAGTGATTTCATAAAAAATTCCATTCCATTTAGATTTTGATTTGTTGTAAATAAATTTGTTACATTTTATCATAGAAAAAGTATGGTGTCAAATTGAGTTCTATAAATATCTACTCTCATCAAAAAACTCTCCAATGAACTGGAGAGTGGCTATTTATACTCAATGAAAATCAAAGAGCAAACTAGGAAGCTAGCCGCAGGTTGCTCAAAACACTGTTTTGAGGTTGCAGATGGAAGCTGACGTGGTTTGAAGAGATTTTCGAAGAGTATTATTCTGCAGCTTGTTGCCAACGTTTTGCTAGCATATGAGACAGGCTCGAAATGGCTAGGTTGAAGCTGAAGTAGATGAGGGCAATCAGGATATATAGACTGAAGACCTGCTCTGGTTCAAAATAACGGCCCATTAGAATTTGGCTGGCTCCAAAGAGTTCTTGTAGGGCAATAACAGAGTAGAGAAGACTGGTATCCTTAATCACGGTTACAAACTGAGAAATGATGGCTGGCAGCATTTTACGAATAGCTTGTGGGAGAATGATGTGGTAGAGGATTTGTGCAGAAGTAAATCCTTGTGACATTCCTGCTTCGTACTGCCCCTTATCCACAGCATTGAGACCGCCTCGGATAATCTCAGCTAGAGCTGCTGAGGTAAAGAGAGTGAAGGCTGTAATACCTGCTGGAGTGGATTTCATCTTGAAAACTAAAAAGATAGTAAAGATCCAGAGAAGGTTGGGAACGTTGCGCACAAACTCGATATAAATGCTGGAGATAATGCGTAAGACAGGATTTTTCCCATTTCTCATGACGGCTAGCACCGTTCCGATAAGGGTAGAGAGGACGATGGCAATTAGAGAAATATAGAGGGTCAAGCCAAATCCTTTAAAGATAAAGACTAGGTTATCTGGGGTCAAAACTTCTAAAATGGATTCCATAGTAACCTCCTAAAGCGAATAGGCTTTTTTGTTGGCTTGCTCCATCTTGCGACCAAACTGGGCAACAGGGAAGCAAAGAGAGAAGTAGAGCAGGGCAGCGCCTAAAAAGGCTGGAATGTAGTTTCCGTTAAGAGCCGACCAAGACTTGGTCACAAACATCAAGTCCACTCCAGAGATGATAGCGACTGTCGAGGTGTTCTTGATGAGGTTAACGATTTGGTTAGTCAAAGGTGGGAGAATGATACGGAAAGCCTGAGGCAAGATAATCAAACGCATAGCACTGATATAGGTAAACCCTTGCGACAAGGCAGCCTCCATCTGACCGCTAGGAATAGACTGAATCCCTGAGCGAATCACCTCAGCAATATAGGCACCGTGATAAAGTCCCACACAGAGAACAGCTGTCCAATAAATCGGAATCATGATGATATGGTCACTGATAAGAGGTAGGCCATAAAAAACAATAACAAACTGCACCAAGAGGGGAGTGTTTTGGTAAAATTCCACAAATATGCGAGCTAAAATGCGTAAAATTGGACGTTTACTGGTTGACATGGCTCCAAATAAGATGCCCAAGAACATGGCTAGGATAAAGGATCCAATCGCTAGGGCAAGGGTGAAGAGGAAACCATTGAAAAATTGTCCAAAATCCTGAAAATAGGCTGTCCAAGATGATAAATCTGTCATAGGGTGTCCTCCTTAATCTGCGGTATGGCTAGATGGTTTGAGCTTGTAACGGTCATAAAGTTTCTGCAAACTACCATCCTTGCTCCATTTAGTGACCAAGTTATCGAGATAGTCGTTAAGCTCTGTATTTGATTTCTTGGTAACAATACCGTAGTCAGATGGCTTGAAACTATCATCTAGTAGTACTGTGCGCTTGCTGATGTAGCCAGACAGAATCGAGCGGTCAACGGAAAAGGCATCAATACGGTGAGCGTGTAGGGAAGTAATCAATTCTGGGTAGGAACCAAGTTCGACGAATTTAAACTTCAGATCTTTCTTTTTACCCAGTTCAGTAATCAGGCGTTGGGTAATGGAACCTTGGGCAACACCGATAGTTTTTCCGTTTAGGTCCTCGATGCTTTTGATTTTGGCAGACTTATTGACCAAAAAGCCAGAAGCGTCTGTGTAGTAGGGACTGGTAAAGTTGTAGAGTTTTTTGCGTTCCTCTGTGATGGTAAAGGTTGCGATATCCATATCGACCTGTTCATTGTCTAGAAGGGGTCCACGGGTTTGAGCGGTAACAGGCACATAGCGAACCTTGACCTTGAGCTCATCAGCTACCATTTTGGCCAAGTCGGTTTCGATACCAGAATAGGTTCCTGTCTTAGGATCCTTGTAGCCAAAATTGGGAACGTCTTGTTTGACACCGACAACCAGTTCGCCTCTTTTTTGAATATCTGCGACGCTGGTATCAGCCTGAACTGGTTTTGTAGCAGCAAGGCCGAAAAGGCTAATCAGTAATGCTGATAAAAAGAATTTCTTTTTCATAGGTACCTCCTTATTTGACTTTGTCACTTTCGTGGTTGATGATTTTGCTGAGGAATTGTTGGGCACGAGGTTCGCTTGGATTGTCGAAAAAGTCATCAACATCTGTTGTATCCACCAAAACTTCTCCGTTAGCCATAAAGATGATGCGGTCCGCAACTTCACGGGCAAAGCCCATTTCATGGGTAACGACAATCATATTCATACCATCGTGGGCCAATTTTTGCATAACTGCCAGAACATCACCGATGGTTTCAGGGTCAAGAGCAGATGTTGGTTCATCAAAGAGAAGGAGTTCAGGATGCATAGCGAGTCCACGAGCAATGGCGATTCGTTGTTTTTGTCCACCAGAAAGCATGGCTGGATATGAATCTTTCTTGTCCCACATATTTACAAATTCCAGATATTTTTGGGCTGTTTTTTCAGCTTCTTTTTTATCAATTCCTAGAACTTTTATGGGTGCGAGTGTTACGTTTTCTAACACTGTTTTGTGAGGGTAGAGGTTAAAATGCTGGAAGACCATGCCGACTTCCTTGCGAAGAGGAACTAAATCTTTCTGGCTGGCACCAGCAACTTGGTGGCCATTGACTAGAAGACTTCCTTTGTCTACAGCCTCCAAACCATTGATGGTGCGGATAAGAGTGGATTTCCCAGAACCAGATGGTCCGAGTAGGACAACGACTTGCCCTTTTTCAAAACGGAGATTGATGTCGCGGAGCGCGTGGTAGTCCCCGTAATATTTTTCGACGTGTTCAAATTCTACTAAAGCCATAAGGAATCTCCTTTGTGTTAGATTTTATAACACGATTCTACAACAAAAGAATGGTCTTGTCAAATCATATCTGAAAAAATTCACTAAAATTTTATAAAAAAGCAATCTGGATAGAGAAAAAGCCTAAATCATGTTATAATGAAGCAATAGAATTCTTAGAAAGAGTGGATGTCTTTTTGATAACACCTACTTATGAATGGCAGTTTGCCCCGCAGGTTGAAGATGCGGATTTTACAAAGATAGCCAAGAAGGCTGGACTGGGTCCTGAGGTGGCTCGGTTATTATTTGAGAGAGGGATTCAGAACCAAGAAAGTCTGAAGAAGTTTTTAGAACCTTCCTTGGAGGACTTGCATGACCCTTATCTACTCCATGATATGGACAAGGCAGTGGAACGGATTCGTCAGGCCATTGAAGAAGGGGAAAATATCCTCGTTTACGGTGATTATGATGCGGATGGTATGACTTCGGCTTCTATTGTGAAGGAAAGTTTGGAACAGCTTGGCGCTGAATGCCGTGTTTACTTGCCCAATCGTTTTACCGATGGCTATGGCCCTAATGCTAGTGTCTATAAATATTTTATCGAGCAAGAAGGAATTTCCTTGATTGTGACAGTGGATAATGGAGTTGCTGGTCACGAAGCCATTGAGCTGGCTCAGTCTATGGGAGTAGATGTCATTGTGACAGACCACCATTCCATGCCTGAAACCCTCCCTGATGCCTATGCCATTGTCCATCCTGAACATCCAGATGCGGACTATCCCTTCAAATATCTGGCTGGTTGTGGAGTTGCTTTCAAGCTGGCTTGTGCCCTTTTAGAAGAAGTACAAGTGGAATTGCTTGATTTGGTCGCTATTGGTACCATTGCTGATATGGTTAGTTTGACAGATGAGAACCGTATCTTGGTTCAGTATGGTCTGGAAATGTTGGGACACACTCAGCGTATTGGTCTACAAGAAATGCTGGACATGGCTGGGATTGCTGCCAATGAAGTGACAGAAGAGACAGTTGGTTTCCAGATTGCCCCTCGTTTGAATGCCTTGGGGCGTTTGGACGATCCCAATCCTGCCATTGATTTGCTGACTGGGTTTGATGATGAGGAAGCGCACGAGATTGCTCTCATGATTCATCAGAAAAACGAAGAGCGCAAGGAAATTGTCCAGTCTATCTATGAAGAAGCTAAGACCATGGTGGACCCTGAGAAGAAGGTCCAAGTCTTGGCCAAGGAAGGCTGGAATCCTGGGGTTTTAGGAATCGTGGCTGGTCGTTTGTTGGAAGAACTAGGGCAGACAGTCATCGTTCTCAATATAGAGGACGGTCGTGCCAAGGGCAGTGCTCGTAGTGTGGAAGCAGTAGATATTTTTGAGGCTCTGGATCCTCATCGAGACCTTTTCATCGCCTTTGGTGGCCATGCTGGCGCTGCAGGAATGACGCTGGAAGTTGAGAAACTTTCAGATTTATCTCAGGTTTTGGAAGATTATGTCCGTGAAAAAGGCGCAGATGCTGGTGGCAAGAATAAGTTAAACCTAGATGAAGAGTTGGATTTGGAGACTTTGAGTCTTGAAACAGTCAAGAACTTTGAGCGCTTGGCACCTTTTGGAATGGACAATCAGAAACCTGTCTTTTATATCAAGGATTTTCAGGTCGAAAGTGCCCGTACTATGGGAGCAGGTAATGCCCATCTCAAACTGAAAATTTCTAAGGGTGAAGCTAGTTTTGAAGTGGTAGCCTTTGGTCAAGGCAGATGGGCAACAGAATTTGCTCAAACCAAGAATCTAGAGTTGGCGGTCAAATTGTCTGTCAACCAATGGAATGGCCAAACTGCCCTGCAGTTGATGATGGTGGATGCGCGTGTGGAGGGTGTTCAACTTTTTAACATTCGTGGGAAGAATGCAGTCTTGCCAGAAGGAGTTCCAGTCTTGGATTTTGCTGGAGAACTGCTAGATTTAGCGACTAGTGAAGCTGTTGTCGTAAAAACCATTCCTGAGGATATTACCTTGCTGAAGACCATTTTTCAGGAGCAGAATTTTTCTGCTGTTTATTTCAAAAATGACATTGATAAGGCCTATTATCTGACAGGCTATGGGACTAGAGAGCAGTTTGCTAAATTGTACAAGACCATTTACCAGTTTCCAGAGTTTGATATTCGCTACAAGCTGAAGGATTTGGCAGCTTATCTCAATATTCAACAAATTTTGCTGGTCAAGATGATTCAAGTGTTTGAAGAGCTAGGCTTTGTGACCATCAAAGATGGGGTCATGACAGTCAATAAAGAAGCGCCAAAGCGAGAAATCGGAGAAAGTCAGATTTACCAGAATCTCAAACAAACCGTCAAAGACCAAGAAATGATGGCACTAGGAACTGTGCAAGAAATTTATGACTTTTTAATGGAAAAAGAGTAGCAGATAGGAAAGAGTTGGGAAACCAGCTCTTTTTTGAAAACAAATCTTCATTTTGAAAATCATCAAAAAAATGGTATAATGGTAGGAAAAGATTCGGCTAATACTCAATGAAAATCAGAGAGCAAACTAGGAAGCTAGTTGCAGGTTGCTCAAAGCACTGCTTTGAGGTTGTGGATAAAACTGACGAAGTCAGTAACCATACCTATGGCAAGGCGAAGCTGACGTGGTTTGAATCTGATTTTCGAAGAGTATAAAAGTAATAGTGCTTTTAGAATAAGAGGGTAAACAACCCTATAATCAAGATAAATTAAGCTTTCGGAGGAAAAATGAGTAATATCAGTTTAACAACACTTGGTGGTGTGCGTGAAAATGGGAAAAATATGTATATCGCTGAAATCGATGGGTCTATTTTCGTTTTGGATGCAGGTCTAAAATACCCTGAAAATGAACAACTAGGGGTGGATGTGGTCATTCCCAATATGGACTACCTTTTTGAAAATAGTGACCGTATCGCTGGGGTCTTCTTGACTCACGGCCATGCGGATGCCATTGGTGCTCTACCTTATCTCTTGGCTGAAGCTAAGGTACCTGTATTTGGCTCTGAATTGACCATTGAGTTGGCCAAACTCTTTGTTAAAGGAAATGATACGGTTAAGAAATTCAATGATTTCCATGTCATTGATGAGGATACGGAGATAGATTTTGGAGGGACTGTGGTGTCCTTCTTCCGTACGACCCACTCTATCCCAGAAAGTCTGGGTGTTGTCTTGAAGACAGCTGAAGGCAGTATCGTTTACACAGGTGACTTCAAATTTGACCAGACAGCTAGTGAATCCTATGCCACAGACTTCGCTCGTTTGGCAGAAATCGGTCGTGATGGAGTTCTGGCTCTTCTTAGCGATTCAGCCAATGCGGACAGTAATATCCAAGTGGCTAGCGAAAGTGAAGTTGGGGATGAAATTACCCAAACTATTGCAGACTGGGAGGGTCGTATTATCGTCGCAGCAGTAGCCAGCAACCTTTCTCGTATCCAGCAGGTGTTTGATGCTGCGGATGCAACAGGTCGTCGTGTGGTTTTGACAGGATTTGATATTGAAAATATCGTCCGCACTGCTATTCGTCTTAAGAAATTGTCTCTAGCTAACGAGAGTCTTTTGATTAAGCCAAAAGATATGTCTCGCTTTGAAGACCATGAGTTGATTATCCTTGAGACAGGTCGTATGGGTGAGCCAATCAACGGTCTTCGCAAGATGTCGATTGGTCGCCACCGTTATGTGGAAATCAAGGACGGTGACCTGGTCTATATCGTAACCACTCCGTCTATCGCCAAAGAAGCAGTTATGGCGCGTGTGGAAAATATGATTTACCAAGCTGGTGGTGTTGTCAAATTGATCACCCAAAGCTTGCGTGTTTCAGGGCACGGAAATGCGCGTGATTTGCAGTTGATGATCAATCTCTTGCAACCCAAGTATCTCTTCCCAATTCAAGGGGAATACCGTGAGTTGGATGCCCATGCTAAGGCTGCTATGGCAGTTGGGATGTTGCCAGAACGCATTTTCATCCCTAAAAAGGGAACCAGCATGGCTTATGAGAATGGGGACTTTGTCCCAGCTGGAGCGGTTTCAGCAGGCGATGTCTTGATTGATGGAAATGCCATTGGTGATGTTGGAAATGTGGTCCTTCGTGACCGTAAGGTCTTGTCAGAGGATGGTATTTTTATCGTAGCAATCACCGTTAATCGTCGTGAGAAGAAAATTGTGGCCAAGGCCCGTGTTCACACGCGTGGATTTGTTTATCTCAAGAAGAGCCGTGATATTCTCCGTGAAAGTTCAGAATTGATTAACCAAACGGTAGAAGACTATCTTCAAGGAGATGACTTTGACTGGGCAGATCTTAAAGGGAAGGTTCGTGATAATCTGACCAAGTACCTCTTTGACCAAACCAAACGTCGTCCAGCCATTCTACCAGTGGTCATGGAAGCAAAATAATCGTTGAAATAAACAGAGAGAAAGTCGAATTTCGGCTTTTTCTTATAGAAAAATAGAGGAAAAAATATGGCAGTAATGAAAATTGAGTATTACTCACAAGTCTTGGATATGGAGTGGGGAGTGAATGTCCTCTACCCAGATGCCAATCGAGTGGAAGAACCAGAGTGTAAAGACATTCCCGTCTTGTACCTCTTGCACGGGATGTCTGGCAATCATAATAGTTGGCTCAAGCGGACCAATGTAGAACGCTTACTTCGGGGGACCAATCTCATAGTCGTCATGCCCAATACCAGCAACGGTTGGTATACCGATACCCAGTATGGTTTTGACTATTACACAGCTCTAGCAGAGGAATTGCCACAGGTTTTGAAACGCTTCTTCCCTAATATGACTAGCAAGCGTGAAAAGACCTTTATCGCTGGCCTTTCTATGGGAGGCTACGGCTGTTTCAAATTGGCTCTTGCTACAAATCGTTTTTCTCATGCAGCTAGTTTTTCGGGTGCCCTTAGTTTTCAAGATTTTTCTCCTGAAAGTCAAAATCTGGGAACACCTGCTTATTGGAGAGGTGTGTTTGGGGAGATTAGAGATTGGACAGCTAGTTCCTATTCTCTTGAAAGTTTGGCTAAAAAATCGGATAAAAAGACCAAGCTTTGGGCTTGGTGTGGCGAGCAGGATTTCTTGTACGAAGCCAATAATCTAACAGTGAAAAACCTCAAAAAGCTGGGCTTTGATGTGACCTATAGCCATAGTGCTGGAAGTCACGAATGGTATTACTGGGAAAAACAATTGGAACGGTTTCTAGCAACCCTACCGATTGATTTCAAATTAGAAGAGAGATTGACTTAGTTTGAACTTCAGTATAGGGGGAGTAGAACTAAAATAAAATATGTTTTCACTAGACTTTTTAAACGAAAGTAGTAGAATAGTAATAAGATACTGGAGGAAAGAGAGTAGGAAATGTACCGTTATCAAATTGGCATTCCCACATTAGAATATGATCAGTTTGTCAAAGACCATGAATTAGCCAATGTATTACAAAGTAGTGCTTGGGAAGAAGTGAAGTCTGATTGGCAACATGAGAAGTTTGGTGTCTACAGGGAAGAAAAATTACTGGCGACAGCTAGTATTTTGATTAGAACTCTTCCGCTAGGCTATAAAATGTTTTACATCCCAAGAGGACCTATATTGGATTATGGGGATACAGAACTTTTGAGTTTTGTCATTCAGTCTATTAAGTCCTATGCTCGCAGTAAGAGAGCGGTTTTTGTGACTTTTGACCCAAGTATTTGCCTATCTCAAAGTTTAATCAATCAGGAAAAAACAGAATTTCCTGAAAATCTGGCTATTATTGATAGTTTGCAACAAATGGGAGTAAGGTGGTCGGGAAAAACAGAGGAAATGGGGGACACCATTCAGCCTCGTATTCAGGCAAAAATATACAAGGAAAATTTTGAAGAAGATAAACTTTCCAAGTCAACAAAACAGGCTATTCGAACAGCACGGAATAAGGGGGTAGAGATTCAATTTGGTGGAACTGAATTATTGGAGTCTTTTTCCTTTTTGATGAAAAAAACCGAGAAGCGAAAAGAGATTCATTTGAGAAATGAAGCCTATTATAAAAAATTGTTAGATAATTTTAAGGACAAGGCCTATATCACCTTGGCAACCTTGGATGTTTCTAAACGTTCGCAAGAATTAGAAGAACAGTTAGCGAAAAACAGAGCCTTGGAAGAGACCTTTACTGAGTCGACTCGAACTTCAAAAGTAGAAGCGCAGAAGAAGGAAAAAGAACGTTTGTTAGAGGAATTGACTTTCCTGCAGGAATATATGGATGCAGGTCAAGCAAGAGTTCCTTTAGCGGCTACCTTGACTTTAGAATTCGGACAAACTTCTGTCAATCTATACGCAGGAATGGATGAAGATTTTAGACGTTATAAAGCTCCTATTTTGACTTGGTATGAGACAGCTCGATATTCCTTTGAACGTGGCATTTTATGGCAAAATTTAGGAGGCGTCGAGAATGCTTTAGATGGTGGACTCTATCGTTTTAAAGCTAATTTTAATCCAACGATTGAAGAATACTTGGGTGAATTTACAATGCCTACCCATCCTCTCTATCCTCTGTTAAGACTTGCTCTTGATTTCCGTAAAACATTAAGAAAAAAACATAGAAAGTAAGTATATGGCACTAATTACACTCACGAAAGAAGAGTTTCAGGCTTATTCTGATCAGGTTTCTTCTCGTTCCTTTATGCAATCGGTCCAGATGGGGGACTTATTAGAAAAAAGAGGGGCTCGAATTGTTTATCTTGCTTTGAAACAAGAAGGAGAAATTCAAGTTGCAGCTCTGGTTTATAGCTTGCCCATGCTGGGTGGTCTGCATATGGAGATCAATTCGGGGCCGATTTATACCCAACAAGATGCTCTTCCAGTTTTTTATGCGGAGTTAAAAGAATATGCCAAGCAAAATGGTGTATTAGAGTTGCTTGTAAAACCTTATGAAACTTATCAAACTTTTGATAGCCAAGGTAATCCAATAGATACTGAGAAAAAAAGTATGATTCAAGGTTTAACTGATTTAGGTTATCAATTTGATGGATTGACGACAGGTTACCCAGGTGGAGAAGTCAGCTGGCATTACATCAAAGATTTGCAAGATTATGATGCTGTTTCCTTATTGAAGTCCTTTAATAAAAATAGTATTCGCAACATTCAGTCAGCCTTGGATTTTAATATTCTTATTCGCAATGCAGAACGGGAAGAAATTCCAACGTTCAAAAAAATTATTGAAGAAACAGGTAAAAGACAAGGTTTTGAGGATAAGAATTTAGATTATTACTTTAAATTGTATGATATGTTTGGAGATAAGGCAGATTTCCTAATTGCTGAAGTCAATCCGCAACAGTCTATAGATGCTTTAAATGTGAAGATGGCTAGTCTTGACAAGAAGTCGAAACAATTTCACCAGCAATACCAAGCCTTGCAAAAGAAAAAAGATTTTCTAACTAGCTTGGATAGTGAGTCTGGCAATGTTGCTCTAGCTTGTGCTTTAATAATCTACACAAATACAGAGGCAACCTACTTGTTTGGGGGGTCGTACGCAGAGTATCAGAAGTTCTCAGCTCCATTTTTACTTCAATATCATGCGATGAAGCAGACAATGCAACGAAATATCCATCAATACAACTTCCTAGGGATTCAAGGGATTTTTGATGGCAGTGATGGTGTTTTGCGTTTTAAACAAAATTTTAATGGCTATATTGTACGCAAAGCAGGTACTTTCCGTTACTATCCATCACCTTTAAAATACAAAGCTATTCAGTTATTCAAAAAAATAGTAGGACGTTAAGATGAAAAAGTCAGTATTTAGCTTTCTTTCAGCTTCTTTTAGTAAAATAGATTTTATTTGCTAGAAAGGTGGAGGGAAATGCGCTGGATTTTTCGTTTGATAGGGGCTTTCTTTTCTTTTGTGTGGCGTTTGTTTTGGCGCCTGGTTTGGATAGTTGTGCTCTTATGTGCTTTTGCTTTTGGACTTCTCTGGTATCTGAACGGGGATTTTCAAGGAGCGCTAAAGCAAGCAGAACGGTCAGTAAAGATTGGTCAACAAAGTATCGACCAATGGGAAAAAACAGGGCAACTGCCTAAGTTGAATCAGACAGATAGCCACCAACACTCTGAAGGAAGGTGGCCGCAGGCTTCTGCTCGTATTTACCTAGATCCCCAGATGGATTCACGCTTTCAAGAGGCTTATGTAGAAGCAATCCAGAATTGGAATCAAACTGGTGCTTTTAAGTTTGAACTGGTGACTGAGGCCAGCACGGCGGATATCTTGGCTACTGAGATGAATGACGGAGGTACTCCTGTGGCAGGAGAGGCAGAAAGTCAGACCAATCTCTTAACAGGGCAATTTTTATCCGTAACGGTGCGGTTGAATCACTATTATCTGTCCAATCCTAACTATGGCTATTCATATGAGCGCATTGTCCATACGGCAGAACATGAGTTGGGGCATGCGATTGGCTTGGACCATACAGATGAAAAGTCTGTCATGCAACCAGCAGGTTCCTTTTATGGTATCCAGAAAGAGGATGTTGAAAGACTTCGAAAATTATATGAGACCAATGAGTAGGGGACTAACTTTCCCTACTTTTTTGCTATAATGGAACTATGAATAACTTGATTAAATCAAAATTAGAGCTCTTGCCGACCAGCCCTGGTTGTTACATTCACAAGGATAAAAACGGCACCATTATCTATGTAGGAAAGGCTAAAAATCTGCGTAACCGCGTGAGGTCTTATTTCCGTGGAAGTCATGATACCAAAACAGAGGCCTTGGTGTCTGAAATTGTGGATTTTGAATTTATTGTTACGGAGTCCAATATTGAGGCACTTCTCCTAGAAATCAACCTGATCAAGGAAAATAAGCCTAAATACAATATCATGCTCAAGGATGACAAGTCCTATCCTTTCATCAAAATCACCAATGAGCGCTATCCTCGTTTAATTATAACCCGTCAGGTCAAGAAGGACGGCGGTCTCTACTTTGGACCTTACCCAGATGTGGGGGCAGCCAATGAAATCAAGCGACTACTGGATCGGATTTTCCCTTTTCGCAAGTGTACCAATCCACCGTCTAAGGTCTGTTTTTACTACCATATCGGTCAATGTATGGCCCATACCATCTGTAAGAAAGATGAGGCTTATTTCAAGTCCATGGCCCAGGAGGTCTCTGATTTTCTGAAAGGGCAGGATGACAAAATCATTGATGATCTCAAGGGCAAGATGGCAACGGCAGCCCAGACTATGGAATTTGAACGTGCAGCGGAATACCGTGATCTGATTCAGGCCATTGGAACGCTTCGAACCAAGCAACGGGTCATGACTAAGGATCTCCAAAATCGGGATGTCTTTGGCTACTATGTGGACAAGGGCTGGATGTGTGTTCAGGTTTTCTTTGTCCGTCAGGGCAAGCTTATTGAGCGCGATGTCAATCTTTTCCCTTATTATAATGATCCGGATGAGGACTTTCTAACCTATGTAGGACAATTCTATCAAGAAAAATCTCATCTAGTTCCCAATGAGGTGCTGATTCCGCAGGATATTGACGAAGAAGCCGTCAAGGTCTTGGTAGATACCAAAATTGTCAAACCCCAGCGTGGAGAGAAAAAGCAACTGGTCAATCTGGCTATAAAGAATGCCCGAGTCAGCCTAGAGCAGAAATTCAACCTGCTAGAGAAATCTGTTGAAAAGACTCAAGGTGCTATTGAAAATCTGGGACGCTTACTCCAAATTCCGACTCCAGTTCGCATCGAGTCCTTCGATAACTCCAACATCATGGGAACTAGCCCTGTCTCGGCTATGGTGGTCTTTGTCAATGGCAAACCAAGTAAAAAAGATTATCGTAAGTATAAAATCAAGACTGTCGTTGGACCAGACGACTATGCCAGTATGCGTGAGGTTATTCGCAGACGCTATGGTCGAGTACAGCGTGAGGGCTTAACCCCGCCAGATTTGATTGTGATTGATGGGGGACAAGGTCAAGTCAATATTGCCAAGCAAGTTATCCAAGAAGAGCTAGGTTTGGATATCCCAATTGCTGGTTTGCAAAAGAATGACAAGCACCAAACCCATGAATTACTCTTTGGAGATCCGCTTGAGGTGGTGGAGTTGTCTCGTAATTCTCAGGAATTTTTCCTCCTCCAACGCATTCAAGATGAGGTCCACCGCTTTGCCATTACTTTCCACCGCCAACTGCGCTCCAAAAATTCCTTTTCATCACAATTGGATGGAATTGAAGGGCTGGGACCTAAACGCAAGCAGAATCTCATGAAGTATTTCAAGTCTCTAACAAAAATCAAGGAAGCCAGTGTGGATGAGATTGTCGATGTTGGAGTACCTAGAGCGGTTGCAGAGGCTGTGCAGAGGAAGTTGAACCCGCAGGAAGAAGAGGAATTAGCTCAAGTGGCGGAAGAAAGAGTAGAATACCAAACGGAAGGAAACCACAATGAACCATAAAATCGCAATTTTATCAGATATTCATGGCAATGCAACTGCACTAGAAGCAGTGATTGCAGATGCTAAAAATCAAGGAGTCAGTGAATACTGGCTTTTGGGAGATATTTTTCTTCCTGGTCCAGGTGCAAATGACTTGGTAGCCCTGCTAAAGGACCTTCCTATCACAGCCAGTGTTCGAGGCAATTGGGATGATTGTGTCCTGGAGATCTTGGATGGGCAATATGGTTTGGAAGACCCACAAGAAATCCAGCTCATGCGAATGACCCAGTTTTTGATGGAGCGAATGGATCCTGCAACGATTGTCTGGCTACGAAGCTTACCTTTGCTGGAAAAGAAAGAAATTGACGGACTGCGCTTTTCTATCTCTCATAATTTGCCAAATAAGAATTATGGTGGTGACTTGCTAGTTGAGAATGATACAGAGAAATTTGACCAACTCCTAGATGATGAAGTTGACGTGGCAGTCTATGGTCATGTCCACAAGCAGTTGCTTCGTTATGGCAGTCAAGGGCAACAAATCATCAATCCAGGGTCGATTGGCATGCCCTATTTTAATTGGGAGGCGTTAAAAAATCACCGTGCCCAGTATGCCGTGATAGAAGTTGAAGATGGGGAATTGGTCAATATCCAATTTCGTAAAGTCGCTTATGATTATGAAGCGGAGTTAGAACTGGCCAAGTCCAAGGGACTTCCCTTTATCGAAATGTATGAAGAGCTACGAAGAGAAGACAACTATCAGGGGCACAATCTGGAACTATTAGCAAGCTTAATTGAAAAGCATGGGTATGTAGAAGATGTGAAGAATTTCTTGGAGGCTATAAAGTCAGAATATAAGATGGACTAGTTTCTTTAAGCAGCTGAAAATTAATTGGAACTGGATGAGGGGATTCCTGATTTAAATGGTTTTCTTCATTCGGTTGCTTATCCTTGTTCCAGTTTGTCTCTACGAAAAATCCCTGCAAGCTCTTTCAAATTATGGTAAAATGGAAGCAGTAGAATTAGAAAAGGAAATCGATTATGAAATTTCTTGAATTAAACAAAAAACGTCATGCGACTAAGCAGTTTACTGATAAGCCAGTTGATCCAAAAGATGTGCGTACGGCTATCGAAATTGCAACCTTGGCTCCAAGCGCCCACAACAGTCAGCCATGGAAATTTGTAGTGGTGCGTGAAAAAAATGCCGAGCTAGCAAAGTTGGCTTACGGTTCCAACTTTGAACAGGTATCATCAGCGCCTGTAACTATTGCCTTGTTTACAGACACAGATTTGGCTAAACGTGCTCGTAAGATTGCCCGAGTTGGTGGAGCAAAGAATTTCTCAGAAGAACAACTACAATACTTCATGAAAAACTTGCCTGCTGAATTTGCCCGTTACAATGAACAACAAGTCAGCGACTACCTAGCCCTCAATGCAGGTTTGGTTGCTATGAATTTGGTTCTGGCTCTTACAGATCAGGGAATCGGATCAAATCTGATTCTTGGTTTTGACAAATCAAAAGTCAACGAAGTTTTGGAAATCGAAAACCGCTTCCGCCCAGAGCTTTTGATTACAGTGGGTTACACAGATGAAAAATTGGAACCAAGCTACCGCTTGCCAGTAGATGAAATCATCGAGAAAAGATAGAAAGAAGAAAAAAATGACAGCAATTGATTTTACAGCAGAAGTAGAAAAACGCAAAGAAGACCTCTTGGCTGACTTGTTTAGCCTTTTGGAAATCAACTCTGAACGTGATGACAGCAAGGTTGATGTTGAGCATCCATTTGGACCTGGGCCGGTAAAAGCCTTGGAAAAATTCCTTGAAATCGCAGACCGCGATGGCTACCCAACTAAAAATGTTGACAACTACGCAGGACATTTTGAGTTTGGTGATGGAGAAGAAGTTCTCGGCATCTTTGCTCACATGGATGTGGTGCCAGCTGGTAGCGGTTGGGACACAGACCCTTACACACCGACTATCAAAGACGGTCGCCTTTATGCGCGTGGGGCTTCAGACGACAAGGGTCCTACAACAGCTTGTTACTATGGCTTGAAAATCATCAAAGAATTGGGACTTCCAACTTCTAAGAAAGTCCGCTTCATCGTCGGAACAGACGAAGAATCAGGTTGGGCAGACATGGATTACTACTTCGAACACGTAGGACTTGCAAAACCAGACTTTGGTTTCTCTCCAGACGCTGAGTTCCCTATCATCAACGGTGAAAAAGGAAATATTACTGAATACCTCCACTTTGCAGGAGAAAATACAGGTGCAACCCGTCTTCACAGCTTTACAGGTGGTTTGCGTGAAAATATGGTACCAGAATCAGCAACAGCAGTCGTTTCAGGTGATTTAGCTGACTTGCAAGCTAAACTAGATGCCTTTGTTGCAGAACACAAACTTAGAGGAGAACTCCAAGAAGAAAACGGTCAATATAAGGTGACGATCATTGGTAAATCAGCCCACGGTGCTATGCCCGCTTCAGGTGTCAATGGTGCGACTTACCTAGCCCTCTTCCTTAGCCAGTTTAACTTCGCTGGTCCAGCCAAAGACTACCTTGACATCGCTGGTAAAATTCTCTTGAACGACCATGAGGGTGAAAGTCTCAAGATTGCTCATGTGGATGAAAAGATGGGTGCCCTTTCTATGAATGCCGGTGTCTTCCGCTTTGATGAAACAAGCGCTGATAATACCATTGCCCTTAATATCCGCTATCCAAAAGGAACAAGTCCAGAGCAAATCAAGTCAATCCTTGAAAACTTGCCAGTTGCTTCTGTTAGCCTTTCTGAGCATGGTCACACCCCTCACTATGTGCCAATGGAAGATCCACTTGTGCAAACCTTGTTGAATGTTTATGAAAAACAAACTGATCTTAAAGGTCACGAGCAAGTCATCGGTGGTGGAACCTTTGGTCGCTTGCTTGGCCGAGGTGTTGCCTACGGTGCTATGTTCCCAGACTCGATTGATACCATGCACCAAGCCAATGAATTTATCGCCTTGGATGATCTCTTCCGAGCAGCAGCAATCTATGCCGAAGCTATTTATGAATTGATCAAATAAAACGATAGAAGTCTGAGATTATATGCTTAGACTTCTTTTTGGAGGGAAAGTAGATGTCTCAAATTGAAAGAATCAAGCAGGCTATTATGGCAGATCCGCAGAATGCTACCTATACAGAGCGTGGCATCGAGCCTCTCTTTGCAGCGCCAAAGACTGCTCGCATCAATATCATCGGTCAGGCACCGGGACTTAAAACCCAAGAAGCAGGCCTTTACTGGAAGGACAGAAGTGGTGACCGCTTGCGGGACTGGCTAGGTGTGGATGAAGATACCTTTTACAATTCAGGTTATTTTGCTGTTCTGCCTATGGATTTCTACTTTCCAGGGCATGGAAAATCAGGTGACCTGCCACCGAGAACTGGCTTTGCAGAAAAATGGCATCCACAGCTCTTGCAAGAATTACCAGATATTCAATTGACCCTCTTGATTGGCCAATATGCCCAAGCCTATTATTTGCAGGAGAAAGTCAGTGGCAAGGTGACAGAACGGGTAAAACATTACCAGAACTACTTGCCAACCTATTTTCCATTAGTTCACCCCTCACCGCGAAATCAAATCTGGATGGCCAAAAATTCTTGGTTTGAGTCAGAAGTGGTGCCAGATTTGAAAAAAAGAATTAAAACTATTTTAGGAGAAAAAGAATGAAAGAAATAGCCTTTGACGCATTTTACCAGCTTTACCAAAATGACCAACTTTCTCTAGTGGACGTGAGAGAAGTGGATGAGTTTGAAGCTCTTCATTTAGAAGGCGCCCACAACCTGCCACTGAGTCAATTGGCTGATACTTATGATCAATTGGACAAGGACCAGTTACATTATGTCATTTGCAAATCTGGAATGAGATCGGCGCGTGCTTGCCAATTCTTATCAGAACAAGGTTATGAGGTTATCAATGTACAAGGTGGCATGTTAGCCTTTGAAGAACTGTAAACATTAGAATTTTCTCCTGCTTGGTGTGGACTGGGTAGGGGATTTTATTGTTAGACAATTCTCATTTTTAAGAATCTTGAAAACATTCAATATTTACTTCGTGATACTTTTTTCATACTCCTATTCATGATATACTAGGTCAGTATTTTATAAATATGAAGGAGATTTTCATGGCTAAAAAAGGTGCCTTAACAGGTTTACTCCTGTTTGGAATATTTTTTGGTGCGGGGAACTTGATTTTTCCGCCTTCTCTAGGTGCTCTATCTGGAGAACATTTTCTTCCTGCCATCGCAGGTTTTGTCTTTTCAGGCGTCGGTATCGCCGTCTTGACCCTGATTATTGGAACGCTAAATCCTAAAGGATATATCTACGAGATTTCAACAAAGATAGCGCCTTGGTTTGCGACTCTTTACCTCTCAATTCTTTACTTGTCAATCGGTCCATTCTTTGCTATCCCACGTACAGCTACAACAGCTTACGAAGTAGGGATTAGCCCTCTTTTGTCGGATGCAAATAAAGGTCTTGGTTTGATTGTCTTTACAGTTCTGTATTTTGCAGCAGCCTATTTGATTTCGCTTAATCCATCAAAAATCTTGGACCGTATCGGCCGTATCCTAACACCAGTCTTTGCGATTTTGATTGTTATCTTGGTTGTTCTGGGAGCTTTCAAATACGGTGGAACAAGTCCTCAAGCTGCTTCAGCTGCTTATCAAGCTTCTGCCTTTGGTACAGGATTCCTAGAAGGTTACAATACCTTGGACGCCCTTGCCTCAGTTGCCTTCAGTGTAATCGCAGTTCAAACCTTGAAACAACTTGGATTTTCAAGTAAGAAAGAATACATTTCAACTATTTGGGTTGTTGGTATCGTTGTTGCCCTTGCCTTCAGCGCCCTTTACATCGGGTTAGGTTTCCTTGGAAATCATTTCCCAGTACCAGCTGAAGCGATGAAGGGTGGAACACCAGGTGTCTACATCTTGTCACAAGCTACTCAAGAAATCTTTGGTTCAACAGCTCAACTCTTCCTTGCAGCTATGGTTACTGTAACCTGCTTCACAACTACAGTTGGTTTGATTGTGTCAACAGCTGAGTTCTTTAATGAACGCTTCCCACAAATCAGCTATAAGGTTTATGCGACCGCCTTTACCTTGATTGGATTTGCCATTGCTAATTTGGGCCTTGATGCGATTATCAAGTACTCAATTCCAGTACTGGTTATCTTGTACCCAATCACCATTGCCATCGTTATGATTGTCATTGTCAACAAATTCGTGGCTCTTTCAAAACCAGGTATGCAGTTGACAATTGCTGTTGTTACAGCTATTGCTATTGCAAGCGTACTAGGAAGCTCGTTTAAGGTTGAGTTTCTTGCAAACCTTGTCAAGGCTCTTCCTTTTGCTAAGGCATCACTCCCATGGTTGGTACCAGCCATTGTCGGGATCTTGCTCTCATTGGTTCTACCAAACAAGCAAGAAAGCGATGTTTTTGAAATGGAATAATCACTAAAATCACTTTTGTAGCCAAGTCTACAGAAGTGATTTTCTTTTTTTATCCGATGATAAATGTGTTATAATAGGTAGCAAAAGAGGTGAAGAAATGAATCAAACAGTAGAATATATCAAAGAACTGACAGCCATTGCGTCGCCAACAGGTTTTACTCGTGAGATTGCGGACTATTTAGTCAAGACTCTAGAAGCTTTTGGTTACCAGCCGGTTCGCACAGCCAAGGGGGGTGTTAATGTAACTATTAAAGGTCAAAATGATGAAGAGCATCGCTATGTGACTGCCCATGTGGATACGCTGGGTGCCATTGTCCGTGCTGTCAAACCAGACGGCCGTCTCAAAATGGACCGTATCGGTGGCTTTCCTTGGAACATGATTGAAGGTGAAAACTGTACCGTTCATGTGGCTAGCACAGGTGAAAAAGTATCAGGAACCATCCTCATCCACCAAACTTCTTGCCATGTCTATAAGGATGCAGGAACTGCAGAACGCACGCAGGATAATATGGAAGTGCGTTTGGACGCCAAGGTAACTAATGAAAAAGAAACTCGTGCCTTGGGGATTGAGGTCGGTGATTTTATTAGCTTTGATCCACGAACCGTCGTGACAGAGACAGGTTTTATCAAGTCTCGTCATTTGGATGACAAGGTCAGCGCAGCGATTTTGCTTAACCTGCTTCGTATTTATATGGAAGAGAAGATTGAGTTGCCTGTAACAACCCATTTTGCTTTTTCAGTCTTTGAAGAAGTGGGACATGGGGCTAACTCTAATATTCCTGCTCAGGTAGTCGAATATCTGGCTGTGGATATGGGAGCTATGGGTGATGACCAGCAAACAGACGAATATACAGTGTCTATTTGTGTCAAGGATGCTTCAGGGCCTTATCACTATGACTTCCGTCAACACTTGGTTGCCTTGGCGAAAGAGCAAGATATTCCATTTAAGCTGGATATCTATCCATTTTATGGTTCGGACGCTTCAGCGGCCATGTCTGCAGGGGCAGAAGTCAAACACGCCCTTCTCGGTGCTGGTATCGAGTCTAGTCATTCTTATGAGCGTACTCATATTGACTCGGTGGTCGCAACAGAGCGTATGGTTGATGCTTATCTTAAGAGTGGGTTGGTAGACTAATATGTGCCTGATTTGCCAGAGAATTGACCTCATCAAGAAGGAAGAAAATCCTTACTTTGTCAAAGAGTTGGAAACAGGCTATCTTGTGATTGGAGACCACCAGTATTTTGCAGGATATAGTCTTTTTCTAGCTAAGGAACACGTTACCGAATTGCACCATTTGAAAAAGGAGACAAGACTCCGTTTTCTAGAAGAAATGAGTTTAGTCCAAGAGGCAGTTGCCAAGGCCTTTGCTGCTGAGAAAATGAATATCGAACTACTAGGAAATGGCGATGCTCATCTCCATTGGCATCTGTTTCCTAGACGAAGAGGTGATATGAATGGTTATGGTCTCAATGGACGTGGTCCAGTATGGTGGGTTCCCTTTGAAGAAATGACAGCAGAAACCTGCCAAGCAAAACCGGATGAGATTAAAAAATTAGTCGAATGTTTATCGTCAGAACTAGATAACCTATTAGAAATAAAGGAGTAGAAATGAAAAAAAGATACCTTGTCTTGACAGCTTTGCTAGCCTCGAGTCTAGCAGCTTGTTCACAAGAAAAAGCAAAAACTGAAGATGGAGCAGCTAAGACAGAACAGACAGCCAAAGCTGATGGGACAGTCGGCAGTAAGTCTCAAGGAGCTGCCCAGAAAAAAGCAGAAGTGGTTAATAAAGGTGATTACTATAGCATTCAGGGTAAATACGATGAAATCATCGTAGCCAATAAACACTATCCATTGTCGAAAGACTACAATCCAGGGGAAAATCCAACAGCTAAGGCAGAGTTGGTCAAACTCATCAAAGCGATGCAAGAGGCAGGTTTCCCAATCAGTGACCATTACAGTGGCTTTAGAAGTTATGAAACTCAGACCAAGCTCTATCAAGATTATGTTAATCAAGATGGGAAAGAAGCTGCCGACCGTTATTCTGCTCGACCTGGTTATAGCGAACACCAGACAGGCTTGGCCTTTGATGTGATTGGGACTGATGGTGATTTAGTAACAGAAGAAAAAGCAGCCCAATGGCTCTTGGATCATGCGGCTGATTATGGTTTTGTTGTCCGTTATCTCAAAGGCAAGGAAAAGGAAACAGGCTATATGGCTGAGGAATGGCACCTTCGTTATGTCGGAAAAGAAGCAAAAGAAATTGCTGAGAGTGGTCTCAGTTTGGAAGAATACTATGGATTTGAAGGCGGAGATTACGTCGATTAATACTCTTCGAAAATCTCTTCAAACCACGTCAGCGTCGCCTTACCGTATG
>NZ_AEDV01000017.1 GCF_000148545.1 Streptococcus mitis SK597
GTGAGTTGTTTGATCGCTTTTCATTATAGGTCATATGGGACTTTTTTTCTACAACAAAATAGGCTCCATAATATCCATAGGGGATTTACCCACTACAAATATTATAGAGCCTGTAAATCAAAGAGCAAACTAGGAAGCTAGCCGCAGGTTGCTTAAAACACCGTTTTGAGGTTGTGGATAGAAGTGACGAAGTCAGCTCAAAACACTGTTTTGAGGTTGTAGATAAGACTGACGAAGTCAGTAACCATACCTACGGCAAGGCGAAGCTGACGTGGTTTGAAGAGATTTTCGAAGAGTATTACTGTCCATATTTTTGATAAAAATCAACTTTTACTTGGATGAAGGTTTTGGCTTCATGTAGGAGTTGGAGAAGGGTGGCGCGGGTTTCAAATTCGTCTCTTGTCTTGGGCAGACTGCGGTTGCGGAAGACTTCTAGATAATGTTCAATTTCATCTAGCAAATCAGAAGCAGGATTAGTCTGGCTCAGTTGACCGGCAATTTTTGAAAAAAGTTGGGCCAAAATCAGACTTTCACTGGCAGCTAGGTGACAGGTGTTGATTTGCTGGGCCATATTTCGCAGGATACGACTTTGTCGCTGTCTCATCTCAAAGTAGTGGATATGGTAGTCGGTTTGGTGAAAGAAGTGGTCAGAGTGATCCAAATAGACCAGTCTGAGGGCTTCTTCCAAAAGCGTGTCTAATTCTGCTACCAGCTGTGCTCGGTTACGTCCATCCCCTCTGGATAAATAATATTTGAAGCGTAGGAGGATATCTTTTAACTTTTCTTCTACCAATGTGTGGTAGTGCTGGATTTCCTCTTCTCGTGAAGGCATGTAGAGATTGACCAGTAAAGCAAATCCTGTACCGATAGCAAAGAGAAGGAATTCATTGACTAGAAGATCTGGAGAGGTTGATTTTTGCACCAAGAGATGGCTAACCAAAACGCTACTTGGTGTGATGCCAATTTCCCAACCCATCTTGTAGGCTAGAGGCACATAGAGGGCTAGATAGAGGCCAAGGCTCCAGATATGAAATCCGCTCAAGTGAAAAGCTAGAACACCGATAGCCAGAGCTAGGAGCATGGAAAAGAGTCGATTACGAGCCAGTTTTAAGGTACTTCTACGCGTATCAGATAGGCTCAAGAGAGCGATAATTCCAGCCGAAACTGCTGAGGAAAGATTGAGAAAATAAGCAAGAAAACAGGCAAGACAGGTAGCTAAGATGAGCTTGGTCGTACGTTGGCTAATAGACATAAGAATTTCCTGATAAGTTAGAATAAAAGCGGAAAAGACAAGACCTGAGCAGGCTTGCCTTTATGAGTTATTTTTTACGGGCTGCTGCGTATTCGGCAACGGCAGTAAAGAGGACGTCTGTAGAAGAGTTAAGGGCTGTTTCACATGAGTCTTGGATGACACCAATCACAAATCCAACCCCAACAACTTGCATGGCAATATCGTTAGAAATACCGAAAAGGCTACAAGCAACTGGGATAAGAAGGAGGGAACCTCCCGCAATACCAGAAGCACCGCAGGCTGAGATAGCTGCTACTACACTGAGGACAAAGGCTGTCGCAAAGTCAACAGGGATTCCAAGAGTGTTAACTGCAGCAAGAGTCAAAACGTTAATGGTAATCGCTGCTCCGGCCATGTTGATAGTAGAACCAAGTGGGATAGAAACAGAGTAGGTATCTGGATCCAGTCCAAGGTCGTGGCAAAGTTTCATGTTGACAGGGATGTTGGCCGCAGAACTACGAGTGAAGAAGGCTGTCACACCACTGACACGCAAACATTTCCAAACGAGGGGATAAGGGTTGCTCTTCATAAAGAGGAAGGCAATCAATGGATTGACTACTAGAGCCACAAAGAACATGGTCGTCACCAAGAGGGCAAGCAAGATTCCATAGTTAGCTAGGCTTCCGATTCCCTTATCAGAGATGGTTTTAAATACAAGTCCTAAGATCCCAAATGGAGCTAGGTTGATGATCCATTCGACAATTTTAGAAGTCACATCAGCCATAGTTTTCAGTAATTCTTTACTATTTTTGCTGGCTTCTCTCATAGCAATCCCGAAAACAACTGCCCAAGATAGGATACCGATGTAGTTGGCAGTAATGAGGGCATTGACTGGATTGTCAACCAGTTTGAGCAAGAGGTTGCTGAGGACTTGTCCAATCCCATCTGGTGGAGCAATATCGGTATTAGCGCTATTTAGGGTAATTTCAACAGGTACGATGAAACTTGCTAGTACAGCGATAAGGGCAGCGGCAAAGGTTCCCACCAAGTAAAGGAAGATAACGGTTTTCATATTGCTATCTTGCCCCTTTTGATGTTGAGAAAGGGCGTTGGCAACGAGGGCAAAGACCAGAATCGGTGCGATGGCTTTGAGGCCACCAACAAAGAGATCCCCTAGAAGGCCAATTCCTGAAATGTTAGGAAGTGTCAGTCCTAGGGTTCCTCCAATAAGCATGCCAATCAAAATTCGTTTGATTAGGCTTGCCTTATTCCAAGTATGAATGAATTTTTTCATAACAATCTCCTTTGTTGTGTAATGTTTATGATTATAGTATAAATATGAACTAAAATCAAGAATTTTCTGTCTATTTTTGAAAATTTATGGAGAATGACACTTTATGAAAGTATGGTATAATGAAATAAAGGAGTTTTATATGCAAAAATTTATTCAAGCTTATATTGAAAAGCTAGATGTTACAGCGATTATCGAGAATATCTTGACCAAGGTACTTTCTCTTTTATTCTTATTTTTACTCTTTTATATAGCTAAGAAATTGCTCCATACCATGGTGCAGAGAATTGTTAAACCTTCTCTAAAAATGTCTCGTCATGATGTCGGACGTCAGAAAACCATCTCACGTCTGTTAGAAAATGTGTTTAATTATACCCTTTATTTCTTTTTACTCTACTGCATTTTGTCGATTTTAGGTTTGCCAGTTTCTAGTTTGCTGGCAGGTGCTGGGATTGCTGGGGTGGCCATTGGTATGGGAGCCCAAGGTTTTCTGTCTGATGTCATCAATGGCTTTTTCATCCTCTTTGAACATCAACTGGATGTGGGAGATGAGGTCGTTCTGACAAATGGCCCCATTACTGTATCGGGCAAGGTCGTCAGCGTCGGTATTCGAACAACGCAACTCAGAGGAGAAGACCAGGTTCTGCACTTCGTTCCCAATCGGAATATCACCGTCGTTAGCAATTTCTCTCGGACAGACCAGGCCTGAAATTTTAGCAGATTTATGGTACAATAGAAAGAGTTTGGTAAAGGAGAGAAGATGTTTTTAGAAAAACAGTTGGGCAATGGTTGTACCTGGATAGACCTTGATGTGGATAAGATTAAAAATATGGAAGATCTTTCTGACATCTATGGATTGGACAAGGAAACCATTGAGTATGCTCTGGATAGAAATGAACGAGCTCATATGGATTATAACCGTGAAACGGAGACGGTAACCTTTATTTATAATGTTCTTGATTTAGAAAAAGACAAAGAATATTATGAAGCGATTCCCATGACCTTTATCGTCGAAAGACAACGAATGATTACCATCAGCAATCATAAGAATGCTTATGTCATTGATCAGATGTCAGCTTATCTGGATAGCCATGAGTCGCTTTCTATTTACAAGTTTCTCTTTGCTGGTTTAGAGATTATCAGTAACGCTTATTATCCTGTCATTGAAGAGATGGATAAAAGTAAGGACGAAATTAGTGCCTTGCTACGTCAAACTACAACAAAGAAAAATCTCTTCGCCCTCTCTGACTTGGAGACTGGTATGGTTTACTTGACAGCAGCAGCAAAACAAAATCGACTCCTCTTGGAACATATCCAGGGCCATGCTCTTTATCGGAGATTTAATGATGTCGAACGAGAGCAGTTTGATGATGCCATGATTGAAGCCCATCAGTTGGTGTCTATGACAGACTTGATTTCTCAAGTCTTGCAACAACTATCAGCATCTTACAACAACATCCTAAACAATAACTTGAATGATAGTTTGTCAATTTTGACTATTATCTCCGTCTTACTAGCAGTACTTGCGGTTATTACAGGTTTCTTCGGAATGAATGTTCCTCTACCATTTACAGAAGAGCCAAATGCTTGGATTTATATCTTAATGACTAGCTTGATTTTATGGGTGGCCTTATCTCAATGGCTGAAGAAAATTACTAGAAAATAAAAGAAAAGGAGCCAAAATGGTGATTGAAAACTACATGCCAGACTTTGCTGTGGAAGCAGTCTATGATCTGACAGTCCCAAGCCTGCAGGCGCATGGAATCAAGGCTGTTTTGGTCGATTTGGATAATACCCTCATTGCTTGGAACAACCCTGACGGGACGCCAGAAATGAAGCAATGGCTACATGATCTTCGGGACGCGGGCATTCGCATCATCGTAGTCTCAAACAACACCAAAAAACGCGTCCAACGCGCAGTTGAGAAATTTGGGATTGATTACGTTTATTGGGCTCTGAAGCCCTTCACATTTGGGATTGACCGTGCCATGAAGGAATTCCACTATGATAAAAGCGAAGTGGTCATGGTTGGCGACCAGCTCATGACAGATATTCGAGCAGCCCACCGTGCAGGTATTCGCTCAATCTTGGTCAAGCCCCTGGTTCAACACGACTCTATCAAGACGCAGATTAACCGAGCTCGTGAGCGCCGTGTCATGCGAAAAATCACTGAAAAGTACGGACCGATTACATATAAAAAAGGAATTTAACTATGGAAGAAATTCTCTGTATTGGTTGTGGAGCAACCATTCAGACGACAGACAAGGCTGGACTTGGATTTACTCCCCAGTCGGCACTTGAAAAAGGTTTGGAAACTGGCGAAGTCTATTGCCAACGCTGTTTCCGTCTCCGCCACTATAATGAGATCACGGATGTCCAGTTGACAGACGATGATTTCCTCAAGCTCTTGCACGAGGTGGGAGACAGTGATGCCTTAGTGGTCAATGTCATTGATATCTTTGATTTTAATGGCTCTGTCATCCCAGGCTTGCCACGTTTTGTCTCGGGCAACGATGTTCTCTTAGTAGGAAATAAAAAAGATATCCTCCCTAAGTCAGTTAAGCCTGGTAAGATTAGCCAGTGGCTCATGGAACGTGCCCACGAAGAAGGGCTTCGTCCTGTGGATGTCGTCCTAACTTCGGCACAAAACAAACATGCTATTAAGGAAGTCATTGACAAGATTGAACACTACCGTAAGGGCCGCGATGTCTATGTGGTTGGTGTGACCAACGTTGGAAAATCAACTCTTATCAATTCCATTATCCAAGAAATCACGGGTGACCAGAATGTCATTACGACTTCGCGCTTCCCAGGGACAACTTTGGACAAGATTGAGATTCCGCTTGACGACGGATCTTATATCTACGATACACCAGGGATTATCCACCGTCACCAGATGGCTCACTACTTGACGGCCAAAAACCTCAAGTATGTCAGCCCTAAAAAGGAAATCAAGCCTAAGACCTATCAGCTCAATCCTGAACAAACCCTGTTTTTAGGAGGTCTCGGACGATTTGATTTCATTGCGGGTGAAAAGCAAGGCTTCACTGCCTTCTTTGACAATGAACTCAAATTGCATCGTACCAAGTTAGAAGGAGCTAGTGCCTTTTACGATAAGCACGTCGGAACCCTTCTGACACCACCAAATAGTAAGGAAAAAGAAGATTTTCCAAAACTAGTCCAACATGTCTTTAACATCAAGGACAAGACAGACCTAGTCATCTCAGGCCTAGGCTGGATCCGTGTAACAGGCACCGCCAAAGTCGCCGTCTGGGCACCAGAAGGCGTCGCCGTCGTCACACGAAAAGCGATTATTTAAACACAGAAAGGAAAGGGTTATCTGAATTCGGGCGAGCCTTGCGAGCCCATAACGAATACTTTTCGCTGTGGTGTCAGTTGGTACAAGTGATTGTACCAACTGCGGAAAATTTGAGACCTTAGGCTCAAATTTTAGTCATGAAAGTCCGAAGGACTTTGCTGACGTCCGTCACCACTTCAGAAAAGTATAAAAAGAAACTCTTTTAAAGAAATTATGTCATTAACATCAAAACAACGTGCCTTCCTCAACAGCCAGGCACACACCCTCAAACCCATCATCCAAATCGGAAAAAATGGTCTCAACGACCAAATCAAAACCAGCGTCCGTCAAGCTCTTGATGCCCGCGAATTGATTAAAGTAACGCTCTTGCAAAATACAGATGAAAATATCCACGAAGTAGCTGAAATCTTGGAAGAAGAAATTGGTGTGGATACAGTCCAAAAAATCGGACGCATCTTGATTTTGTTTAAACAATCTAGCAAGAAAGAAAATCGCAAGATTTCTAAAAAAGTCAAAGAAATCTAGGAAACCTACTCCAAATAACTGTTTTTACAGAGAAATAAAGGAGACTAGCCTATGGCAATCGAACTATTGACTCCCTTTACCAAGGTAGAGTTGGAGCCAGAAATCAAGGAGAAAAAACGCAAACAAGTCGGGATTTTAGGGGGAATTTTAACCCTGTTCACAATGCCCATCTCATCGTTGCGGACCAAGTACGGCAACAGTTAGGACTGGATCAAGTCTTGCTCATGCCTGAGTACCAACCTCCTCATGTAGATAAAAAGGAAACAATCCCTGAACACCATCGTCTCAAGATGCTTGAATTGGCGATTGAGGGGATTGAAGGTCTGGACATTGAAACTATTGAGTTGGAGCGCAAGGGCATTTCCTATACCTACGACACCATGAAGATTTTAACAGAGAAGAATCCAGATACGGATTATTACTTTATCATCGGTGCCGATATGGTGGACTATCTGCCTAAGTGGTACCGAATTGATGAGCTGGTTGACATGGTTCAGTTTGTGGGGGTTCAACGCCCACGCTACAAGGCTGGGACTTCCTATCCAGTTATCTGGGTGGATGTGCCTCTCATGGATATCTCGTCCAGCATGGTGCGTGACTTCATTGCCCAAGGTCGGAAACCCAACTTTCTCCTACCTCAGCCAGTGCTAGACTACATCGAGAAGGAGGGGCTTTACTGATGGGCTATCAAGACTATATTAACTGTTCTCGTGAGGCTTTGTTGGAAAAAATGGCAGAGCTTCTACCTGAGAAACGCTTAACCCATTGCTTGGGTGTGGAGCGTGCAGCCATAGAACTGGCTCAGCGATTTGGAGTCGATGCCGAGAAAGCAGGACTAGCAGGCCTTCTTCATGACTATGCTAAAAAGCTGTCAGATCAGGAATTTTTAGACTTGATTGACCGTTATCAGCTAGACCCTGACCTCAAAAACTGGGGCAATAATGTCTGGCATGGTATGGTTGGTATCTACAAGATTCAGGAAGACTTGAATTTGCATGATTCTGAAATTCTACGAGCCATTGAAATACATACAGTCGGTGCTGACCAGATGACAGACCTAGATAAAGTCATCTACGTAGCTGACTATATTGAGCACAATCGAGCCTTTCCTGGAGTGAACGTGGCGCGTGAGATTGCGAGTCTATCGCTCAATAAGGCGGTGGCCTACGAAACAGCTCATACCGTGGAGCATCTAGCTCATCAGGGATTCCCTATCTATCCCCAAACCATTGAAACCTATAACGCCTTTGTGCACTATTTGAAAGAGGACTAAATGAAGACGGCTTTTATAATCATTGATGTTCAGAATATTTTAGTGGAAACCGGTTTTCAGACAAATAGTCTATTGGAAAAAATTTCTTATTTACAAAACCATGCTAGAAGTAAGAATATCGAAATTATCTATGTTCAACATATTGAGAATCCTGAAGCCCAAACATCAGAAGATTGGCAGTTATCTGCACTTTTAAATCGAAAACCTGATGAAAAGGTCTTTCAGAAGAAGTATAATAGTATTTTCAAAGAAACTGGCTTAAAAGAATACTTGGATAAACAGGGGATTGAAAAATTAGTTTTATGTGGCATGCAGACAGAATATTGTGTGGATACCTCTGTCAAGGTTGCCTTTGAATATGGCTATAAGCTGATTATTCCAGAAGGTGCTGTCACAACCTTTGATGGGGATGACATTCCAGCAGAAACGATAAATGAATTTTATGAGGACATTTGGGAGGATCGCTTTGCAGATGTCCTAGATTATAAACATATTTTCTAGAAAGAGGACTAAATGAACGAAAAAGAATTACTAGAACTAGTCGTGAAAGCGGCTGATGAGAAACGTGCGGAGGATATCCTCGCACTTGGCGTACAAGAATTGACCAGCGTGACGGACTATTTTGTTATCACTAGTTCAATGAATAGCCGCCAGTTGGATGCTATCGCTGATAATATCCGTGAAAAAGTAGCGGAAGCTGGTTTTAAAGGCAGCCATATAGAAGGCGATGCAGCTGGAGGATGGGTCTTGCTAGACCTCGGTGCTGTCGTTGTGCATGTCTTTTCAGAAGAAATGCGTGCTCACTATAACCTAGAAAAACTATGGCATGAGGCGGATTCTGTAGATTTATCTGAAACTCTTGCTTAGAAGACGAACTCAGTTGCAGTCAACTGGGTTTCTTTGCTTATTTTAGAAAAATAGATAGAAAGGTATAGGGCGAGTGGTGTTTGCCATGGAGGCTCTGGGTATCATGATTATGGCAACTTATGAAACCTTTGCGGCGGTCTATGATGCAGTCATGGACGATAGTTTATATGATAAATGGACGGATTTTTCTCTGCGTCACTTGCCTAAGACTAAGGAGAGAAAGAAACTCTTAGAATTGGCTTGTGGGACAGGTATTCAGTCTGTACGCTTTTCTCAAGCTGGTTTTGATGTGACTGGACTTGATTTGAGTGGGGATATGTTGAAGATTGCCGAGAAGAGATCTTCTTCAGCCAAACAAAAGATTGACTTTATTGAAGGCAATATGCTGGATTTGTCCAAGGCAGGTCAATATGATTTTGTCACTTGTTATTCGGACTCAATCTGCTATATGCAAGATGAGGTGGAAGTAGGAGACGTTTTTAAGGAAGTCTATAATGTCCTCAATGAAGACGGAGTTTTCATCTTTGATGTGCATTCGACTTACCAGACAGATGAAGTTTTTCCAGGCTATTCCTACCATGAAAATGCGGAAGATTTCGCTATGCTCTGGGACACCTATGAGGATTCAGCACCACATTCTATCGTGCATGAGTTGACTTTCTTTATCAAGGAGGCGGACTGTTCCTTTAGTCGCCACGATGAAGTGCATGAGGAGCGGACCTATGAAGTCTTGACCTATGATATTTTGCTGGAACAGGCCGGATTCAAGTCCTTCAAACTTTATGCGGACTTTGAGGACAAGGAGCCGACAGAGACAAGTACCCGTTGGTTTTTTGTCGCGCAGAAGTAGGAGATTAGCATGATAAAAGGACAAGTTTGGCTATTAGTATTTATCTTATTTTATTTTGGCTTTTACTGCATAAAATTTAGAGATAATATTAGACTTAAACCGTTAGTAGATATTAAAACTGAATTTCAGAGTTATATTGATTTATTTTATGAACATATATCTTTTAAAAACTGGAAAAAAGCAATTGTGTCAATCCTCTTGATTATAATAGGGATTATTATCTTAGTATTTTTATCAATATTAGGTCTGTTTCTACTAATTTTAAAAATATCTTTATTATTTTTGAAGAAGATTGTAATTTATGAAGCTGACAATAAATTTGAAATATTTAAATATGTGTTGCTTCCTACGATATTAGCGTATTTGTTTGGTGAATATGCCAAGATAGTTAAGATAAGCAATACATCTTTAAATATAATAATTATTTTTGGAGATAAAATTATACAATTGTTTGGTGAATATTCAATTATTCCATTGACTTTGTTGATTTCTGCAACTGTATGTTATATATTAAAATTTTAGTAAAAAATGATACAGATTTTATTAAGGAAGTGTTTGAATATTTTTGGAACTGGATTAAAGTTCTTATAGTTACTTTGCTATTTATTTTAATTATTGGATCTTACTTACTCCTTTTAGATGAAGTAAAAAATAGTATCTCTAGTAAGGATCCATATACGATTATACCGATATTTATTGCTAGTTGTATTGTTACATCCAAGATAATTGTTAGATTAATAGTTGTTAAAAGTAATAATGTGCCAATGAAGGCTAAACGACACCCCTTTAGAACAAAAAGGAAATATAGACGTAGGAGATTACTATGACCATCACAGGTATTATCGCGGAATTTAATCCTTTTCATAATGGGCACAAATACCTGCTTGAGCAGGCAGAGGGGTTGAAAATCGTAGCCATGTCTGGAAATTTCATGCAACGTGGAGAGCCTGCTATCGTGGATAAGTGGACACGGGCCCAGATGGCGCTGACAAATGGAGCAGATCTGGTGGTGGAATTGCCCTTTTTAGTCAGTGTTCAGGCTGCGGATTTCTTCGGTCAAGGAGCTGTGGATATCTTGGCTCGGTTGGGCATTGATACTCTAGCATTTGGGACGGAGGAAGTTCTGGATTATCAAAAAATCGCTGACTTATACACAGAGCAAGGTGCTGAGATGGAGAAATTTGTGGAAAATCTGCCTGATTCCCTTTCCTATCCCCAGAAAACCCAAGCCATGTGGAAGGAATTTGCTGGTCTTGATTTTTCAGGTAATACCCCCAATCATGTTCTTGCTCTGGCCTATGCCAAGGCGGTTGCAGGACGAAATATCAAGCTGCATCCGATTCAGCGTCAGGGGGCAGGTTACCATTCTGTGGACCAGGATGTGGACTTTGCTTCGGCGACAGCCCTTCGTCAGCACCAAAGGGACAAAGATTTCTTAGAACGCTTTATGCCTTCTGTTAACCTTTTTGAGCAGGTCAGTAAGGTGAGCTGGGATGACTATTTTCCTTTGCTCCGCTATCAAATCTTGTCAAATCCAGACTTAACAACAATCCATCAGGTTAATCAAGAAATGGCTGTGCGCATTAAAGAGGCTATTAAACCAGCCCAGTCTGTTGACGAATTGGTTGAAGCGGTTGCGACCAAGCGTTACACCAAGGCGCGTGTCAGACGCCTCTTGACCTATATCTTGGTGCAGGCTAGAGAAAGTGACTTGCCAGAAGGGATTCATGTCCTTGGATTTACTGAAAAAGGCAGGCAACATCTCAAGTCTTTGAAAGGTCAGGTCAGTCTAGTCAGCCGCATAGGTAAAGAGCCTTGGGATAGCATGACGCAAAAGGCAGACCAGATTTACCAATTGGGAAATCCAAGTATAGCAGAGCAGAATTTTGGCAGAGTGCCGATTAGAATAGAAACAAACTAAGTCTACTGAAAGGTGGACTTTTTCTCAAGTCTCTACCAAACTACTATTTACAAACAACAAGTTTATTTTAGCAAATGCGTTCCAAATTCCTCAAAACATATTCCATTTTAGGTTTGTGAAAATCACTTTTTTATGGTAGAATGTAAAAGAATGTATGTCATTCGGAATAACAATAAAATGAGGTAAAAACATGGAAATCATGTCGCTTGCGATTGCTGTTTTTGCCGTCATCATTGGTTTAGTCATTGGATATGTCAGCATCTCAGCTAAGATGAAATCATCTCAGGAAGCTGCAGAGTTGATGCTTTTAAATGCTGAACAAGAAGCAACTAATTTACGTGGACAAGCTGAGCGTGAAGCGGATTTACTTGTTAATGAAGCTAAACGTGAAAGCAAGTCTCTTAAAAAAGAAGCACTATTGGAGGCCAAAGAAGAAGCCAGAAAATACCGTGAAGAAGTGGACGCTGAATTCAAATCAGAACGTCAGGAACTCAAACAAATCGAAAGTCGTTTGACAGAGAGAGCTACTAGCCTCGACCGTAAGGACGACAATTTGACGAGTAAAGAACAAACACTTGAACAAAAAGAACAAAGTATTTCTGATAGAGCGAAAAACCTTGATGCGCGTGAAGAGCAATTAGAGGAAGTCGAAAGACAAAAAGAAGCAGAGTTAGAGCGTATTGGTGCCCTGTCTCAGGCAGAAGCACGAGATATTATCTTGGCTCAGACAGAGGAAAACTTGACCAAGGAGATTGCTAGCCGCATTCGTGAAGCTGAGCAAGAGGTCAAGGAACGTTCTGACAAAATGGCCAAGGACATCTTGGTTCAAGCCATGCAACGTATCGCTGGTGAATATGTAGCGGAGTCAACAAACTCAACGGTTCATCTACCAGATGATACCATGAAGGGACGCATTATTGGTCGTGAAGGTCGTAACATTCGTACTTTTGAAAGTTTGACAGGGGTCGATGTGATTATCGACGATACACCAGAAGTGGTGACCTTGTCAGGTTTTGACCCAATCCGTCGTGAGATTGCTCGTATGACTATGGAAATGTTGCTCAAAGATGGTCGTATCCACCCAGCTCGTATAGAAGAGTTGGTTGAGAAAAACCGTCAAGAGATTGACAATAAGATCCGTGAATACGGTGAGGCAGCAGCCTATGAGATTGGTGCGCCAAACCTTCATCCAGACTTGATGAAAATCATGGGTCGCTTGCAGTTCCGTACTTCATATGGACAAAATGTCTTGCGTCATTCGATTGAGGTTGCTAAGTTGGCTGGTATCATGGCGAGCGAACTTGGTGAAAATGCGGCTCTTGCCCGTCGTGCTGGATTCCTTCACGATATCGGGAAAGCCATTGACCGTGAGGTTGAGGGGAGCCACGTTGAAATCGGTATGGAATTGGCTCGTAAGTACAAGGAACACCCAGTTGTGGTCAATACGATTGCTAGCCACCACGGTGATGTCGAAGCAGAAAGTGTCATTGCAGTGATTGTTGCTGCAGCAGATGCCTTGAGTGCGGCCCGTCCAGGTGCTCGTAGTGAGTCTCTTGAAAGCTACATCAAGCGTCTTCATGATTTGGAAGAAATTGCTAACGGCTTTGAGGGAGTGCAAACTAGCTTTGCCCTTCAAGCAGGACGTGAGATCCGCATCATGGTCAATCCAGGACAAATCAAGGACGACAAAGTCACAATCTTGGCTCACAAAGTTCGTGAGAAAATTGAAAACAATCTCGATTACCCAGGAAATATCAAGGTAACCGTGATTCGCGAGCTTCGTGCAGTAGATTATGCTAAATAAATAAGAAAGAGCAGTTGAAAAATTACTGCTTTTTTGTTACACTAGATAGAAAGACTGTAAAGGATAAGTTGGCTTTTTGCCATTATTCTAGAGAAATGTTATTTCACAGACTGACTAAAAGGAGACACAATGGCAGACCGAGGCTTACTAATCGTTTTTTCTGGTCCTTCAGGGGTTGGAAAAGGAACGGTTAGAAGAGAGATTTTTGAGAGTTCTGAAAACCAATTTCAATACTCTGTATCGATGACGACACGCGCACAACGTCCTGGAGAAGTGGACGGTGTTGACTATTTCTTCCGCACTCGCGAAGAGTTTGAAGAGCTGATTCGTCAAGGACAGATGTTGGAATACGCAGAATATGTCGGCAACTACTATGGAACTCCCCTGACCTATGTCAATGAAACCTTGGACAAGGGAATTGATGTTTTCCTTGAAATTGAAGTTCAAGGTGCTCTTCAGGTTAAGAAAAAGGTTCCAGATGCTGTCTTTATCTTCCTGACACCACCAGACTTAGATGAATTACAAGATCGTTTGGTAGGTCGAGGAACAGATAGTGCAGAAGTGATTGCCCAACGAATCGAAAAAGCCAAGGAAGAAATTGCCCTCATGCGTGAGTATGATTATGCGATTGTCAACGATCAGGTGCCCCTAGCTGCTGAGCGTGTCAAACGTGTGATCGAAGCAGAACACTTCCGTGTGGATCGTGTCATTGGTCACTATCAGGAGATGTTACCAAAATCTCCAACTACCCGATAAAATTTAGAAAATAGGTACAAGCAAATGATGTTAAAACCCTCTATTGATACCTTGCTTGACAAGGTTCCATCAAAATATTCACTCGTAATCTTGGAAGCAAAACGTGCCCACGAATTGGAAGCAGGTGCGCCAGCTACTCAAGGTTTCAAATCTGAAAAATCAACTCTTCGCGCTTTAGAAGAAATCGAATCAGGAAACGTTACAATTCACCCAGATCCAGAAGGAAAACGTGAAGCAGTGCGTCGCCGTATCGAAGAAGAAAAACGCCGCAAAGAAGAAGAAGAAAAGAAAATCAAAGAGCAAATCGCTAAAGAAAAAGAAGATGGTGAAAAAATTTAAGGTTGGGGGGACTCAATCTTATTTTTTCTATTGCAAGAATGTACTGACAAGAAGGAGGTGAGAAGATGGCTATAGCTAAGATTATTGTGGATGTGCCCTTGATGCAGACGGACCAGCCCTATAGTTACAGGATTCCTGAGGAATTTGAGGAAATGCTAGAAGTTGGGATGCGGGTTCATGTGCCTTTTGGTAAGGGCAATCGCCTGATTCAAGGGATTGTTCTTGGTTTGGAGTCCCAACCAGATGAAGAAGAGGCTAATCAAGATTTAAAAGATATTGCGGAGGTGCTGGATTTTTCTCCTGTTCTCACGCAAGAACAACTCTGGCTAGCTGAAGAGCTTCGCAAGTCCGTCTTTTCTTATAAAATCTCTATCCTCAAGGCTATGTTACCAGGGTTTCTGAACTCCAGCTATGACAAAATTCTCTATCCTATGGCAGGTCTGAGTCAGGAAGACCGAGAGCGCTTGTTTGGTTCAGAAGATTCGCTTGCCTTTTCTTCTCTGGATTTAGGTAAGCAAGCTGAAATGATGCGTTTGACTAGAAAAGGCCTGCTTGGTCTGGAATATCAGGCGATTGATCAAAAGAAGGTCAAGACCCAGTCTTGGTATGAGGTAGACCTTGTTCAGTTAGAAGGTGTAGAGATTTCTGCACGTGCCAAGAAAAAGTTGGAATTGAGAGACTATTTGCTGTCTCATCCTGAGAGTGCTTCCTTGGCTAGTTTGTTAGAGTCCTACTCGCGAGAGCAAGTAAACTTCTTTGTCGAACAAGGTGCTGTGACCATAGTTCAAAAGGAAGTTCAACGCTCGGCTGCTTATTTTGAAGGCATTGAGGCAAGTAGGCCTTTGGAGTTGAATCCAGAACAAAGACAGGCGCGTGATGCGGTTGTGAGTGCTATTGGTAGTCATCAGCCCCCCTTCCTCCTTCAAGGGATTACAGGAAGTGGGAAGACGGAGGTTTACTTGCAGATTATCCAAGGGGCTTTGGACAAGGGCAAGACAGCTATTTTGCTGGTACCTGAGATTTCCCTGACTCCTCAGATGACGGAGCGTTTTATAGCACGTTTTGGGGACAAGGTGGCCATTCTTCATTCAGGTCTTTCCAATGGTGAAAAGTATGATGAATGGCGCAAAGTGGAACGTGGCGATGCTCAAGTTGTTGTGGGTGCCAGATCTGCCATCTTTGCTCCGCTGAAAAATCTAGGTGTCATGATTATCGATGAAGAGCATGAAGCGACTTATAAGCAGGACAGCAATCCCCGTTACCATGCTAGAGAGGTTGCTATTCTAAGGTCCCAGTATAATCAAGCAGCTTTGGTGCTTGGTTCAGCAACTCCTAGTCTGGAAAGCCGTGCGCGAGCTGGAAAAGGCGTCTATCAACATTTACGTCTGACCCAACGCGCCAATCCTTTAGCTAGGATCCCTGAGGTTCAAGTGATTGACTTTCGGGACTATATCGGACAGAATGAGACGTCAAACTTTACGCCACCTTTGCTAGAAGCCATCCAAGACCGTCTGGCTAAAAAAGAGCAGGTGGTTCTCATGCTAAATCGTCGTGGTTATTCTAGCTTTGTTATGTGTCGGGAGTGTGGGACGGTGGATACTTGTCCCAACTGTGACATTTCCTTGACCTTGCACATGGATACCAAGACCATGAACTGCCATTATTGTGGCTTTTCGAAGGATATTCCTCAGGTCTGTCCTAACTGTAAGAGTCGCAGTATTCGTTATTATGGGACAGGAACTCAGAAGGCTTATGACGAGATGGCAGAACTCTTTCCCCAGGCCCGTATTTTGCGGATGGATGTGGACACGACTCGTAAGAAAGGCAGTCATCAAGCCCTATTAGACCAGTTTGGACGAGGAGAAGCGGATATTTTACTAGGTACTCAGATGATTGCCAAGGGATTGGATTTTCCAAATGTGACTCTGGTCGGAGTTCTAAATGCGGATACAGCCTTGAATCTACCTGATTTCCGTTCTTCTGAAAGAACCTTCCAGCTTTTGACTCAGGTGGCAGGTCGGGCAGGACGTGCTGAAAAAGCAGGTCAGGTCTTGATTCAGTCTTACAATCCTCAGCACTATGCTATTCGATTTGCCAAGGATCAGGACTACGAAGGCTTTTACGCTTATGAAATGGGAATCAGACGACAACTTGGTTATCCACCTTACTATTTCACGATTGGCATTACCCTTTCTCACAAGAAAGAAGAAGAGGTGGTCAAACGTGCTTATGAAGTTATGAACATTTTGCGGTCAGGATTGTCAGAGACCAGTAACATTCTTGGACCAACGCCCAAGCCCATTGCCCGTACCCACAACCTCTATCATTACCAGATTTTAATTAAATATCGTTTAGAAGATGAGCTAGGGTCGACCCTAAACCAGGTCTTAGCCTTGACTCAAGAACGGGAAAATAGTGAGCTCCGTCTCAGCATTGACCATGAACCACAGCAATTTTTATAAGAAGGAGAAGATATGACAAAACTAATCTTTATGGGGACCCCCGACTTTTCAGCAACAGTCTTAAAAGGACTTTTGACAGATGACCGTTACGAAATTCTAGCCGTTGTAACCCAGCCAGACCGCGCTGTTGGTCGTAAAAAAGTGATTCAAGAAACCCCAGTCAAGCAGGCTGCCAAGGAAGCAGGACTATCTATCTACCAACCTGAAAAATTATCTGGAAGTCCAGAGATGGAAGAACTTATGAAGCTAGGAGCAGATGGAATTGTGACTGCTGCATTTGGGCAGTTTCTACCAAGTAAACTCCTTGATAGCATGGCCTTTGCTGTCAACGTTCACGCCTCCCTTCTTCCTAAACACCGTGGCGGTGCGCCTATCCATTATGCCTTGATTCAAGGTGATGAGGAAGCTGGTGTGACCATTATGGAAATGGTTAAGGAAATGGATGCAGGAGATATGATTTCTCGTCGTAGTATTCCGATTACGGATGAGGACAATGTCGGCACCTTGTTTGAGAAATTGGCGCTTGTTGGTCGTGATTTGCTTTTGGATACTCTACCGGCTTATATTGCTGGGGAAATCAAACCTGAACCGCAGGATCCAAGTCGGGTCACTTTCTCTCCAAATATCAAGCCAGAAGAAGAAAAACTGGACTGGACTAAAAGTAATCGTCAACTCTTTAACCAAATCCGTGGCATGAACCCCTGGCCTGTTGCCCATACTTTCCTTAAGGGTGACCGCTTTAAGATTTATGAAGCTCTAGCTGTAGAAGGTCAGGGAAATCCAGGTGAGATTCTCTCTATCGGTAAGAAAGAATTGATTGTCGCAACGGCAGAAGGGGCTCTATCCCTCAAACAAGTGCAGCCAGCTGGTAAACCTAAGATGGACATTGCTTCCTTCCTCAACGGAGTTGGACGTACATTGACTGTAGGAGAACGATTTGGTGACTAAAGTAGAAACGGCTAGAAGTCTAGCCCTAGCAGTATTAGAGGATGTTTTTATCAATCAAGCATACTCAAATATCGCCTTAAATAAGCATCTAAAGGGAAGTCAACTTTCTGTAGCAGACAAGGGCTTGGTGACTGAGCTAGTCTATGGAACGGTAGCCCGTAAATTGACTCTGGAATGGTACCTATCACACTTTATCGAAGACAGAGACCAGTTAGACAGTTGGCTTTATGTCCTTCTTCTCATGAGTGCCTACCAGCTCCGCTATTTGAACAAGATTCCAGATCATGCTGTGGTCAATGAAGCAGTAGAATTGGCCAAAGTCCGTAAAAAAGGCAGTGAAAAATTAGTCAACGCCGTCCTTCGACGTATTCTGCGTGAAGGCTGGCCAGATATTGCCAGCATCAAACGAAAAAACAAGCGTGATTCCATTGCCTATTCTCTCCCAGTTTGGCTAGTTGCCAAGCTCAAGGAAGAATACGGAGAGGAGCGAGCGCAAGCTATTTTTGAAAGTCTTTTGGTGCGCAACAAGGCCAGTATTCGTGTGACAGACCTAGGACGAAAAGAGGAAATCCAAGCCTTGTTGGAGGCTAGTGATTCATCCTTGTCTCCTTCTGGTCTTGTGAAGGAGCAGGGCCACTTTGCAGACCATGATTTGTTTGCGGATGGAGCGATTACCATCCAAGACGAGTCTAGTCAATTAGTTGCGCCAACTCTTGATTTACAAGGCAATGAGCAGGTTCTAGATGCCTGTGCGGCTCCGGGTGGGAAAACAGCCCATATAGCCTCTTATCTCACGACAGGTCAGGTTACTGCTCTGGACTTGTATGACCACAAGTTGGACTTAATTCAAGAAAATGCCCAACGTTTAGGAGTTGCAGATCGGGTTCAAACGCAAAAATTGGATGCCAGAAAGGTGCATGAGTTTTTTGGTCAGGATTCTTTTGATAAGATTTTGGTGGATGCTCCCTGTTCAGGAATTGGTCTTCTGCGTCGAAAACCAGACATCAAATACAATAAAGAAACGGCAGATTTCGCGTCCTTACAGGAAATTCAGCTAGAAATATTAGGTAGTGTTTGTCAAACACTACGCAAAGGTGGTATAATAACTTATAGTACCTGTACTATTGTCTCAGAGGAGAATTTTCAAGTCGTTGAGGCGTTTTTAGAAAATCATCCTGAGTTCGAGCAGGTAAAACTAGAACATGAATGTAAGGATATCATGAAAGACGGCTGTATCCTCATTACACCTGAATTGTACGGAAGTGATGGATTCTTCATCAGTCAATTTCGCAAGATATCAGATTAGGAAGGAACTGACACATGGAAATTTCATTATTAACAGATGTTGGTCAGAAACGAACAAATAACCAAGACTATGTCAACCACTATGTCAATAGAGCTGGGCGTACCATGATTATTTTAGCTGATGGGATGGGAGGTCATCGCGCAGGGAATATTGCTAGTGAAATGGCGGTAACAGACCTAGGTATAGCTTGGGTTGACACCCAGATCGATACAGTCAATGAAGTGCGTGAATGGTTCGCCAATTACCTAGAAATTGAAAATCAAAAGATTCATCAACTTGGACAAGATGATGCCTATAAAGGAATGGGAACAACTCTAGAAGCTGTTGCTATTATTGGCAATCAGGCTATCTATGCTCATATTGGAGATTCTCGTATCGGTTTGATTCGTGGGGAAGAATACCACCAGTTAACGAGTGACCATTCCTTGGTCAATGAATTGCTCAAGGCAGGTCAATTGACGCCAGAAGAAGCAGCTAGCCATCCACAGAAAAATATTATTACTCAATCTATCGGTCAAAAAGATGAAGTTCAACCTGATTTTGGAATGATTACCCTTGAGCCAGGAGACTATCTCTTGCTCAATAGTGATGGTTTGACTAACATGATTTCAGGCAGTGAGATTTGTGATATTGTAACCAGTGATATTCCTTTGGCAGATAAAACAGCGACGCTTGTGCGTTTTGCTAACAATGCAGGAGGTTTAGACAACATTACGGTTGCCCTTGTTTCTATGAACGAGGAGGATGCAGAATGATCCAAATCGGCAAGATTTTTGCCGGACGCTATCGGATTGTGAAACAGATTGGCCGAGGAGGCATGGCAGATGTCTATTTGGCCAAGGATTTAATTCTAGACGGAGAAGAAGTGGCAGTGAAGGTCCTGAGGACCAACTACCAGACGGACCCGATAGCTGTAGCTCGTTTTCAGCGTGAAGCGAGAGCTATGGCAGATCTAGACCATCCTCATATCGTTCGGATAACAGATATTGGTGAGGAAGACGGTCAACAGTATCTTGCAATGGAGTATGTTGCTGGACTAGACCTTAAACGCTATATCAAGGAACACTATCCTCTTTCTAATGAAGAAGCAGTCCGTATTATGGGACAAATCCTCCTAGCCATGCGTTTGGCCCATACCAGAGGGATTGTTCACAGGGACTTGAAGCCTCAAAATATCCTCTTGACACCAGATGGGACTGCCAAGGTCACAGACTTTGGGATTGCGGTAGCCTTTGCAGAGACAAGTCTGACTCAGACTAACTCTATGCTGGGTTCGGTTCATTACTTGTCACCAGAGCAGGCGCGTGGTTCGAAGGCGACTGTACAGAGTGATATCTATGCCATGGGGATTATTTTCTATGAGATGTTGACAGGCCATATCCCTTATGACGGGGATAGCGCGGTGACCATCGCCCTCCAGCATTTCCAGAAACCACTGCCATCGGTTATAGCTGAAAATCCATCTGTGCCTCAGGCTTTGGAAAATGTTGTTATCAAGGCAACTGCCAAGAAATTGACAGATCGTTATCAGTCAGTTGCAGAGATGTATGTGGACTTGTCTAGTAGCTTGTCTTACAATCGTCGTAATGAGCCTAAACTGGTATTTAATGATACTACTAAGGCAGACACCAAGACACTACCAAAGGTATCCCAGAGTACCTTGACTTCGATTCCTAAGGTGCAAACACAAAGTCAGAAGCCACAGACTGCGAAGCCTAGTCAGCAGGTTTCAGAAGACAATTATGCAAGCAAGCCTGTTAAGAAACGGAAATTTAGAGTTCGTTATATGATTTTGTTGGCCAGCATTCTATTGGTGGCAGCTTCTCTTATTTGGATACTATCCAGAACTCCTGCAACCATTGCCATTCCAGATGTGGCAGGTCAGACAGTTGCGGAGGCCAAGGAAACGCTCAAGAAAGCCAATTTTGAGATTGGCGAGGAGAAATCAGAGGCTAGTGAAAAGGTGGAAGAAGGGCGGATTATCCGTACAGATCCTGAAGCTGGAAAGACTCGAAAAGAAGGTTCGAAAATCAATTTGGTTGTCTCATCAGGCAAGCAATCTTTCCAATTGAGTAACTATATCGGCCGTAAATCGACAGATGTTATAGCAGAACTCAAGCAGAAGAAGGTTCCTGAAAATCTCATTAAGATTGAGGAAGAAGAATCAAGTGAGAGCGAAGCAGGAACTGTTCTCAGACAGAGTCCAGCTGCTGGAACAACCTATGATTTGAGCAAGGTCTCAACGATTACCTTAACCGTTGCTAAGAAAGTAACCAGCGTTTCTATGCCAAGTTATAAAGGATCTAGTCTTGAATTTACTAAAAATAATCTTGTTCAAATTGTTGGGATTAAGGAAGCCAATATTGAAGTTGTAGAAGTGTCGACAGCTCCTGATGGAACTGCTGAGGGTACAGTCGTTGAACAGAGTCCAAAAGCGGGTGAAAAGGTTGATTTGACTAAGACGCGTGTCAAGATTTCAATCTACAAACCAAAAACACCACCGTCAACGTCATCATCAGCACCATCCCAACGTGGAAATCAAGGTTCTACTACGACACCAAGTCAGGGGAACCAACAAGGAAATCAACGAGGGAATGCACCTGCTACTACTCAATCAAGTAGTGAAGGCAACCACGAAAATTCTCGTGATTAAACGAATCTTTGTCATGATTTCATGGCAAAGATTTTTTTTGACTCCGGATTTGTGATAGAATAGAAGGAGTTGATAAAAGGAGGAAAGCATGGAAGAATCAAAAGAATTAAATGCCGTTATTGATGTGATTATGTTAGCTGGAACCATTCTTCTCAAAAGTGGATCAGAAATTCATCGTGTAGAGGATACCATGATTCGGATTGCGCATTCGCAGGGGATTGTGGATTGCAATGTTCTTGCCATGCCTGCCGCTATCTTTTTCTCTATTGAAAATACCAATATTTCGCGCATGAAGCGCGTGACCTCCTCTTCTTATAACATCGAAAAAGTCTGCGATGTGAACCAGATTTCTCGTCAGTTAGTGGGAGGAAAGCTTGATTTAGAAACAGCCTTCAAGCAATTGACGACTTTACAAACTCAACCCCTTCCCTATACTAAGTTGCAGGTAACTCTGGCTGCGACCTTTAGTGCCCCTTTCTTTTCAGTTATGTTTAGTGGAAATATCTATGACGCACTTGGGGCAGGAGTGGCGACCTTATTTGGTTTTGCCTTTTCCCTTTATGTGGAGAAGTTTATCCGAATTCCTTTTGTGACAGCCTTTGCTGGAGCTTTTGTATTTGGGATAATAGCCCAGTTTTGGGCTCGCTACACAGGCTTTCCCTCAACAGCAGATTTGATTATAGCTGGTGCGGTCATGCCGTTTGTACCAGGGATTGCCTTGACCAATGCGGTTCGTGATATTATGACCAACCACATAAACTCTGGTATGAGTAAGATGTTTGAATCCCTGCTCATTACCCTTGCTTTAGGGGCAGGAACTTCTGTCGCCTTGGTATTGATGAACTAATATGACACTAACAACCTTTTTATTACAAGCAGTAGCAAGTCTTCTTGCCATTATCACTTTTCTAATCGTACTCAATGTGCAACGCTCCATGCTCTTACCTGGAGGGATTTTGGGCATGGCTGTCTGGCTGATTTATCTCTTGCTCAAAGAACCGACCAATGTTATTGTGGCTACTTTTATTGCCGCCATTATCGGTTCTTGTGTCAGCCAGATTTTAAGTATTCTTTATAAGACACCTGCTGTGGTCTTTATCTTGGCCATCTTGGCACCTCTGGTTCCGGGGTATCTTTCTTATCGAACAACTGCCTTTTTTGTGACGGGAGATTACAGTCATGCCATTGCCAGTGCTACCTTGGTTGTTATGCTGGCTTTGGTTATTTCCATTGGAATGGCTAGTGGAACAGTGATTCTCAGACTGTATCATTATATAAAAACACATTGAGTATCGTAGAGTTTTCAGAAACAAAAGAATTTTCTGAAAAATAAGACAAATAAATTAACAACGCTTTCTATATGTGTTATTCTATATATAGAAAGGAGGAAAAATCATGAAAAAATCACTATTTTCCTTATTGTCTGTAAGTCTACTGACTTTGTTGTTTATCCCAGTCATGGTTTCTAGTTCGAGCTCAGAGTTTCAAAGTGGATGGCAAGAGAATCAGTTGATTGCTGAGAAGGTTAGTAAAACACTTGACAAGACATTTGATAAGAATATCAGAGAAATTCCGACTAGTCAGTTTTATCAAGAATTTGTA
>NZ_AEDV01000016.1 GCF_000148545.1 Streptococcus mitis SK597
TAGGACGGCTTTTTCGTCTAGCAAAAGGAAAAAATGACAAAAAAAATTGGTGTCGGTCAGGCACATAGTAAGATTATTCTAATAGGGGAGCATGCGGTTGTTTATGGTTATCCTGCCATTTCCCTGCCTCTTTTGGAGGTCGAGGTGACTTGTAAGGTAGTTCCTGCTGAAAGTCCTTGGCGTCTCTATAAGGAGGATACCTTGTCCATGGCGGTGTATGCTTCGCTGGAGTATTTGAATATCAAAGAAGCCTGCATTCGCTGTGAGATTGACTCGGCTATACCTGAGAAGCGGGGAATGGGTTCGTCAGCGGCTATCAGCATAGCGGCCATTCGTGCGGTATTTGACTACTATCAGGCAAATCTGCCTCATGATGTACTAGAAATCTTGGTCAATCGGGCGGAGATGATTGCCCATATGAATCCAAGTGGTTTGGATGCTAAGACCTGTCTCAGTGACCAGCCTATTCGCTTTATCAAGAACGTAGGATTTACAGAGCTTGAGATGAACTTATCCGCCTATTTGGTGATTGCTGATACGGGCGTTTATGGTCATACTCGTGAAGCCATCCAAGTGGTTCAAAGTAAGGGGAAAGATGCCCTACCGTTTTTGCATGCCTTGGGAGAAATGACCCAGCAAGCAGAAGATGCGATTTTACAAAAAGATGCTGAAAAACTGGGACAAATCCTCAGTCAAGCGCATTTACATTTAAAAGAAATTGGTGTTAGTAGTCCTGAGGCGGATTCTCTAGTTGAAACGGCTCTTAGCCATGGTGCTCTGGGTGCCAAGATGAGCGGTGGTGGACTAGGAGGTTGTATTATAGCCTTGGCAGATAATTTAACACACGCACAAGAACTAGTAGAAAGATTAGAAGAGAAAGGAGCTGTTCAGACATGGATAGAGAGCCTGTAACAGTACGTTCCTACGCAAATATTGCTATTATCAAATATTGGGGAAAGAAAAAAGAAAAAGAGATGGTGCCTGCTACTAGCAGTATTTCTTTGACTTTGGAAAATATGTACACGGAGACGACTTTGTCATCTCTACCGACGGATGCAACAGCTGATGCCTTTTATATCAATGGTCAGCTACAAAATGAGGCGGAGCATGCCAAGATGAGTAAGATTATCGACCGTTACCGTCCAGATGGTGAAGGCTTTGTCCGTATTGATACTCAGAACAATATGCCTACCGCAGCGGGCCTGTCCTCAAGTTCTAGTGGTCTGTCCGCCCTGGTCAAGGCTTGCAACGCTTATTTTCAGCTTGGATTGGATAGAAGTCAGTTGGCACAGGAGGCTAAGTTTGCCTCAGGATCTTCTTCTCGAAGTTTTTATGGACCGTTAGGTGCCTGGGATAAGGATAGCGGAGAGATTTACCCGGTAGAGACAGACTTGAAGCTAGCTATGATTATGTTGGTGCTAGAAGACAAGAAAAAACCAATCTCTAGCCGTGATGGGATGAAACTTTGTGTGGAAACATCGACGACTTTTGACGACTGGGTCCGTCAGTCTGAGAAAGACTATCAGGATATGCTGGTTTATCTCAAAGAGAATGATTTTGCCAAGGTTGGGGAATTGACGGAGAAAAATGCCCTTGCTATGCACGCTACGACGAAGACAGCGTCACCAGCCTTTTCTTATCTGACGGATGCCTCTTATGAGGCTATGGACTTTGTTCGCCAGCTGCGTGAGAAAGGAGAGGCCTGCTACTTTACCATGGATGCTGGTCCCAATGTCAAAGTCCTCTGTCAGGAGAAAGACTTGGAGCATTTATCAGAAATGTTCGGTCAACGTTATCGCTTGATTGTGTCAAAAACAAAGGATTTGAGCTAAGATGGTTGCTGTTAAAACTTGTGGAAAACTCTATTGGGCAGGCGAATATGCTATTTTAGAGCCTGGGCAGTTGGCCTTGATAAAGGCTATTCCCATCTATATGAAGGGGGAGATTGCTTTTTCTGATAGTTACCGTATTTATTCGGATATGTTTGATTTCGCAGTGGATTTGACACCAAATCCTGACTATAGCTTGATTCAAGAAACGATTGCTTTAGTGGAAGATTTCCTCGTTTATCGTGGGCAAACCTTGCGACCCTTTTCCTTGGAAATCCGTGGCAAAATGGAACGGGAGGGCAAAAAGTTTGGTCTAGGTTCTAGCGGTAGCGTCGTTGTCTTGGTTATCAAGGCCTTGTTGGTTTTATATGATATTACGGTTGATCAGGGTCTCTTGTTCAAGTTAGCCAGCGCTGTCTTGCTCAAGCGCGGAGATAATGGTTCTATGGGAGACCTTGCCTGTATTGTGGCAGAGGAATTGGTTCTCTACCAGTCATTTGATCGCCAGAAGGTGGCTGCTTGGTTGGAAGAAGAAAACTTGGCGACAGTTTTAGAGCGTGATTGGGGCTTTTCAATTTCGCAAGTGAAACCAACTTTAGAATGTGATTTCCTAGTGGGATGGACCAAGGAAGTGGCTGTATCGAGTCACATGGTCCAGCAAATCAAGCAAAATATCAATCAGAATTTTTTAAATTCCTCAAAAGAAACGGTGGCTTCTTTGGTAGAAGCCTTGGAGCAGGGGAAAGCAGAAAAAATTATCGAGCAAGTAGAAGTAGCCAGTCAACTTTTAGAAGGCTTGAGCGCAGATATTTACACGACTTCGCTTAGACAGTTGAAAGAAGCCAGTCAAGATTTGCAGGCTGTTGCCAAGAGTAGTGGCGCTGGTGGTGGTGACTGTGGGATTGCCTTGAGTTTTGATGAGCAATCAACTGAAACTCTAAAAAACCGTTGGGCCGATCTGGGGATTGAGCTCTTATATCAAGAAAGGATAGGACATGACGACAAATCGTAAGGACGAGCATATCCGCTATGCTCTTGAGCAGAAAAGTTCCTATAATAGCTTTGATGAGGTGGAGTTGATTCATGCTTCCTTGCCTCTTTACGACCTAGATGAAATCAATCTGTCGACAGAATTTGCTGGTCGAAAGTGGGACTTTCCTTTCTATATCAATGCCATGACGGGTGGAAGCGATAAGGGAAGAGAAATCAATCAAAAGCTGGCTCAAGTGGCGGAAGCCTGTGGTATTTTGTTTGTAACGGGTTCTTATAGCGCAGCCCTTAAAGATCCAGCAGATGACTCTTTTTCTGTCAAGTCTGATCATCCAAATCTCCTTCTTGGAACCAATATTGGATTGGACAAGCCTGTCGAGTTAGGACTTCAGACTGTAGATGAGATGAATCCTCTTCTCCTACAGGTGCATGTCAATGTCATGCAGGAATTACTGATGCCTGAGGGGGAAAGGAAGTTCAGATGCTGGCAATCGCATCTAGCAGACTATAGCCAGCAAATTCCTGTTCCGATTGTCCTCAAGGAAGTGGGCTTTGGAATGGATGCCAAGACCATCGAAAGAGCCTATGATCTGGGTGTTCGAACCTTTGACCTGTCAGGTCGTGGTGGCACCAGCTTTGCCTATATTGAAAATCGTCGCAGTGGACAACGTGATTACCTCAATCAATGGGGCCAGTCCACCATGCAGGCCCTTCTCAATGCCCAAGACTGGAAAGACAAGGTCGAACTCTTGGTCAGTGGTGGCGTTCGGAATCCGCTGGATATGATTAAGTGCTTGGTCTTTGGTGCCAAGGCTGTAGGACTGTCTCGAACAGTTTTGGAATTGGTTGAAACACACACAGTCGAAGAAGTGATTGACATTGTCCAAGGCTGGAAAGCAGATCTACGCTTGATTATGTGTGCCCTTAATTGTGCTACCATAGCAGAACTGCAAAAAGTAGATTATCTTCTATATGGAAAATTAAAAGAAGCAAATGATCAGATGAAAAAGGCGTAACCACCGCCTTTTTTCCATCTTCAGACCGAGGTGACTTTTTTGAATTGTGATAAAATAGAAGGGAGAGGATAAACCTATGAGAAAATTTAAAATCTTTTTATTTATCGAAGCCTGTCTTTTGACAGGAGCTCTGATTTTGATGGTATCAGAGCATTTTTCGCGTTTTCTGCTGATTCTATTCCTCTTTTTGCTTTTGATTCGTTATTACACTGGTAAAGAGGGCAATAACCTTCTTTTAGTAGTGGCAACCATTCTCTTCTTTTTCATCGTCATGCTCAATCCTTTTGTGATTCTAGCTATTTTTGTTGCGGTCATCTACAGCCTTTTTCTTCTTTATCCGATGATGAACCAGGAAAAAGAGCAGACAAATTTAGTTTTTGAAGAGGTGGTGACGGTTAAGAAGGAGAAAAATCGTTGGTTCGGAAATCTCCACCATTTTTCAAGCTACCAGATTTGCCAGTTTGATGATATCAATCTTTTTCGCCTCATGGGCAAGGACACCATTCATCTGGAGAGGGTCATCCTAACCAATCATGACAATGTCATTATACTTAGAAAGATGGTAGGAACGACTAAAATCATTGTACCCGTAGATGTAGAAGTTAGTCTCAGTGTTAACTGTCTCTATGGGGATTTGACTTTTTTCAATCAGCCCAAGCGTGCTCTCCGCAATGAACACTATCATCAAGAAACAAGAGACTATCTTAAGAGTAACAAGAGTGTCAAGATTTTCTTGACCACTATGATTGGGGATGTGGAGGTGGTCAGAGGATGAAAAAACAAGCTTATGTAATGATTGCTCTCACCTCCTTTCTGTTTGTCTTATTTTTCTCCCACAGCTTGATGGAAATCCTTGATTTTGACTGGTCTATTTTCTTGCACGATGTCGAAAAAACAAGAAAAATTTATCTTTTTGTTGTTGGTATTCAGCATGTCCATGGCCTGTCTCTTAGCCCTGTTTTGGAGAGGTGTTGAAGAGCTTTCTCTAAGAAAAATGCAGGCTAATCTCAAGCGTTTATTAGCAGGACAAGAAGTGGTTCAGATTGCTGATCCAGAGTTGGATGCCAGTTTCGAGTTCTTGTCAGGGAAACTTAACCTTTTGACAGAAGCTCTTCAAAAAGCTGAAAATCACAGTCTTGCTCAGGAAGAGGAAATCATCGAGAAAGAACGGAAGCGGATTGCTCGGGATTTGCACGATACGGTTAGTCAGGAATTGTTTGCAGCTCACATGATTTTATCAGGTGTCAGCCAGCAGGCTTTGAAATTGGATAGAGAAAAGATGCAGACCCAGTTGCAGAGTGTCACAGCTATTTTAGAAACAGCCCAGAAGGACTTGAGAGTCTTGCTCCTGCATTTGCGACCGGTTGAATTGGAACAGAAGAGCTTGATAGAGGGGATTCAAATCCTCTTAAAAGAGCTTGAGGACAAGAGTGATCTCAAGGTTAGTTTCAAGCAAAACGTGACGAAATTACCTAAGAAAATCGAGGAGCATATCTTCCGTATCCTGCAAGAGTTGATCAGCAATACCCTTCGCCATGCCCAGGCCTCTTGTTTGGATGTCTATCTCTATCAGACAGATTTTGAATTGCAGCTGAAGGTGGTGGACAATGGGATTGGTTTCCAGTTAGGGAATTTAGACGACTTGAGTTATGGACTGCGAAATATCAAAGAGAGGGTTGAAGATATGGCTGGAACAGTTCAACTCTTGACAGCTCCCAAGCAAGGGTTGGCAGTTGATATTCGTATTCCCCTGATTGATAAGGAATGATAAAGGAGTAAAGATGAAAATTTTACTAGTAGATGACCATGAAATGGTCCGATTGGGCTTGAAAAGCTACTTTGACCTCCAAGACGATGTAGAAGTTGTGGGAGAGGCGGCAAACGGATTTCAGGGTATTGACTTGGCCTTGGAATTGCGTCCAGATGTCATTGTCATGGATATTGTCATGCCTGAGATGAATGGGATTGACGCGACCTTAGCCATTCTCAAAGAATGGCCTGAAGCCAAGATTTTGATTGTGACCTCTTACCTAGACAATGAAAAAATCATGCCTGTCTTGAACGCTGGTGCTAGGGGTTATATGCTCAAGACTTCTAGAGCAGACGAACTACTCCATGCCGTCCGTAAGGTAGCTACTGGCGAGCTGGCCATTGAGCAAGAGGTCAGCAAGAAGGTCGAATACCACCGCAATCACATAGAACTACATGAGGACTTGACTGCGCGTGAGCGAGATGTACTACAACTCATCGCCAAGGGCTACGAAAATCAGCGTATCGCAGACGAACTTTTTATCTCTCTCAAGACGGTCAAGACCCATGTGTCCAATATCCTTGCAAAACTTGAAGTCAGTGATCGCACCCAGGCAGCAGTCTATGCTTTTCAGCACCATTTGGTAGGGCATGAGGACTTTTAGTAGTTATATAAAATAATATCGGAGAAATGACTTAATTTAGTATCAAAGAAGCAAGCAAGTACCTCTCCCATCATTGAAAAGCGCATTCGTTACTTGAAAAAAGTCGCTCATTTATGTTATAATAGACTGTATTTAAAAAATTTTAAGGAGAAATGACAGAATGTCTGTATCATTTGAAAACAAAGAAACAAACCGTGGTGTCTTGACTTTCACTATCTCTCAAGACCAAATCAAACCAGAATTGGACCGTGTCTTCAACTCAGTGAAGAAATCTCTTAATGTTCCAGGTTTCCGTAAAGGTCACCTTCCACGTCCTATCTTCGACAAGAAATTTGGTGAAGAATCACTTTACCAAGACGTTATGAACGCTCTTTTGCCAAACGCTTATGAAGCAGCTGTAAAAGAAGCTGGTCTTGAAGTGGTTGCACAACCAAAAATTGACGTAACTTCAATGGAAAAAGGTCAAGACTGGGTTATCACTGCTGAAGTTGTTACAAAACCTGAAGTAAAATTGGGTGACTACAAAAACCTTGAAGTATCAGTTGATGTAGAAAAAGAAGTAACTGACGCTGATGTTGAAGAGCGTATCGAACGCGAACGCAACAACTTGGCTGAATTGGTTATCAAAGAAGCTGCTGCTGAAAACGGCGACACTGTTGTCATCGACTTCGTTGGTTCTATCGACGGTGTTGAATTTGACGGTGGAAAAGGTGAAAACTTCTCACTTGGACTTGGTTCAGGTCAATTCATCCCTGGTTTTGAAGACCAATTGGTAGGTCACTCAGCTGGCGAAACTGTTGATGTTATCGTAACATTCCCAGAAGACTACCAAGCAGAAGACCTTGCAGGTAAAGAAGCTAAATTCGTAACAACTATCCACGAAGTAAAAGCTAAAGAAGTTCCAGCTCTTGACGATGAGCTTGCAAAAGACATCGACGAAGAAGTTGAAACACTTGCTGAATTGAAAGAAAAATACCGTAACGAATTGGCTGCTGCTAAAGAAGAAGCTTACAAAGATGCAGTAGAAGGTGCAGCAATTGATAAAGCTGTAGAAAACGCTGAAATCGTAGAACTTCCAGAAGAAATGATCCACGAAGAAGTTCACCGCTCAGTAAACGAATTCCTTGGAAACTTGCAACGTCAAGGTATCAACCCTGACATGTACTTCCAAATCACTGGAACTACTCAAGAAGACCTTCACAATCAATACCAAGCAGAAGCTGAGTCACGTACTAAGACTAACCTTGTTATCGAAGCAGTTGCCAAAGCTGAAGGGTTTGACGCTTCAGAAGAAGAAATCCAAAAAGAAGTTGAGCAATTGGCAGCAGACTACAACATGGAAGTTGCACAAGTACAAAGCTTGCTTTCAGCTGATATGTTGAAACACGATATCACAATCAAAAAAGCTGTTGAATTGATCACAAGCACAGCAACAGTAAAATAATCTTAATAAACAAAAATCCCACCTGACTAGGTGGGTTTTCTTATGCGCTATTTTCCGAAAATCTCTTCAAACCACGTCAGCGTCACCTTACCGTGCTCAAGTACAGCTTACGGCTATCTTCCTAGTTTGCTCTTTGATTTTCATTGAGTATTAATAAACAAAAATCCCACCTAAATTGGTGGGTTTTCTGATGCACTATTTTCCAAAAATCTCTTTGAGGTCTGCGTCTGTAATCCCAATCATGGCTGGGATACTGTCCCAGTTTTCTTCGGTCAAGATGTAGGATTGTTCGGAGGTACTTGATGTGACTGTTTCAGAGATAGCTGGTTGCTTTTCTTCAACATTCTCCAATAAATCACTGAAGCGTTCAATCAGATAGGTTTTTCGGGCAGTTCCGATGTGCTGGGTAGCATAGTCGAAGGCCTGTAATTCACCTAGTAAGATAAGCTTGCTTTTGGCGCGTGTAATGGCTGTATAGATGAGATTGCGCTCCAGCATACGCCTACTAGCACTAGTGATAGGCAGGATGACAACAGGGAACTCACTTCCCTGAGACTTATGAATACTCATGGCATAGGCTAGGCGAATCTTATACCATTCGTTACGGGGGTAAGAGACTTCATTACCGTCAAAATCAATGACAATCTCGTCTTGTTTCGACTCGGTGTATTTACCAGGGATCAGATCTGTGATAGCTCCCAAATCTCCGTTAAAGACATTGATTTCAGCATCGTTGACCAAGTGAATGACCTTGTCTCCCTTGCGATAGTGGCACTGGGGAGCTTCAAAACTAAGTTGGTCTTTTTGTGGTGGATTGAGCAGATCTTGCATGAGTTGGTTGATGGCATCAATCCCTGCAGTCCCTCGGTACATGGGAGCCAGAACTTGGATATCACGGGCAGGAATGCCACTTCTGAGGGCAGCGCCTAAGATCTTTTCAATGGTGGCAGGAATATGGCCACTAGCGATTTCAAAGTAGGAACGGTCAGCTTTTTTCTGGGTGAAATCAGCTGGCAAGATGCCCTGTCGAATCTGACTAGCTAGGGTGACGATAGTTGATTCTTCGCTTTGCCGGTAAATTTTTTCCAAGCGAGTCTGAGGAATCAAAGGAATATGAAGCAGATCCGCTAGAACCTGTCCAGGACTGACAGAAGGCAACTGGTCGCTGTCACCTACGATGAGAATTTTACTGTTAGAAGAGATGTTGGAGAAGAGTTGATTTGCCAGCCAAGTATCCACCATAGAAAATTCATCTACGATGATAAAGTCGGCATCCAGATAATCTTCCAGATGACTGGTATCATCGTCACCTGTCATTCCCAAGTGACGATGTATGGTCGCACTTGGCAAGCCTGTTAATTCATTCATGCGGCGAGCAGCTCGACCAGTTGGAGCAGCAAGAAGAATAGGCAGATTACTTTTTTTTCTGAGGTTAAGTCCTTCTAAAAGGGCATAAACAGCGATGATCCCATTGATAACAGTTGTCTTACCAGTACCAGGTCCACCTGTCAGGATAAAGACCTTATTCTGGATAGCATCACAGATAGCTTGTTTTTGAATGTTATCATACTCAATCTCCAGATCTTCTTCGACAGTAGCGATATGTTTTTGAATGGTTTCTAAATCATGACTCTTCTGTTTTCCTTTTTCAAGGATACGAACCAAGTGACTGCGGATACCTTCCTCAGCGAAAAAGAGGCTGTTGTCAAAAATCTTGGTATCAATCTGCTGAACCTTGTCTTCTTCAATCAGGTAGGAGAGTTCTTGAGCTACTTGGCTGGGATCCAGTTCCACGGGGCGAGAAGATTCAAGGAGAGTAAGGGTTTGTTCTAGCAAATCCCGTGCTTCAACATAGGTGTCCCCTGTTTCCATACAGGCCTGAAAAAGACTATGAACTAGACCGGCACGGAAGCGCTCAGGAGCCTGACTTTCGATGCCTAGTTCTTCCGCTAATTGGTCAGCAATGGTAAAGCCCAAACCCTTGATATCCTCGACCAATTGGTAGGGATAATTTTCAACCACATCAAGGGTTTCTTCCTTGTAAAAGTCTTGAATCTGAAAGGCTAGTTTGTTGGGAATGCCGTAGTTGGCTAGTTTGGCCAAGACCATCTCCGTTCCGTAGTTGAGACGGAGAGTGGAGACGAAAGCCTCGCGATTTTTGGCAGATAGTCCTGCGATACCTTCTAACTTTTCTGGGTGTTGCAGAATTTCGTCAATGGTATTGTCGCCATAGGTGTCGACGATTTTCTGAGCTGTCTTGAGACCAATTCCCTTGAAATGGCTACTTGAAAAGTACTTGACCAAGCCCTTACTAGTTGGTTTTGCACGTTCATAACGGCTGATTTGCAGTTGTTCCCCATACTTGGAGTGCTGGACAATTTGTCCCCAAAATGTATAGTCTTCTCCCTCAATCACATCAGCCATGGTGCCAGTAACAATGATTTCAAAATCATCAAAATCCTCTGCGTCCGTATCTTCGATTTCTAGGAGGAGGATGCGATAAAAATTGCTGGGATTTTCAAAAATAATCCGTTCAATGGTTCCTGAAAAATAAACTTCCATAAAATTCCTTTGTATGAATAGGTGAGAGTTAATACTCTTCGAAAATCTCTTCAAACCACGTCAGCTTCCATCTGCAACCTCAAAACACTGTTTTGAGCAACCTGCGGATAGCTTCCTAGTTTGCTCTTTGATTTTCATTGAGTATAACTTTGTTTCTATCTTAATCAAACTGGATAGTGAATAATCATATTCTCACGATAGAAGAAGAGGCTGAGATTGGTGATTCTCGGCCTCTTAGGATTCTTAAAATGTTCCGATACGGGTGATTGGCCAGAAGCGGAATTTAGCTTCCCCTGTGATATCTTTTGCTTTGAAGGTACCTACATGGCGGCTGTCACTCGAAACCAAGCGGTCATCTCCGAGGAGAAGGTATTCTCCTTCTGGAACAGTAAAGCTAAAGTTGGTGTTATAGTTGACATCAACTGTGAAGGCTTGGGCTTTTTGAGCAATACTTCTAAAGAAAGTTCCTTTATTTCCTTCAAATCCCTTGCCTGAGTAAGTGCTTTGGAGTTTGTCATCCTTGAAACGTTTGATGTAGTCAGCTAGGTAAGGTTCATCTGTCTCTTTGTCATTGATGTAAAGTTTATCATTTTCGTAACGAATGGTGTCGCCAGGCATTCCGATGACACGTTTGACAATGTCCTTATTGCCATCTTCCTCATGGGCAACCACGATATCAAAACGGTCAATAGGGAGGTGCTTAACAACAAAGAGGATTTCGCCATCCGCTAGGGTAGGATCCATGGAATGGCCTTCTACGCGGACATTACTCCAAAAAAAGATACGGCTCAAAGCTAGTAATGACAGAATCAGGAGGAATAATCCCCACTCTTTTAAGAAATTTTTAAATGAATTCATAACTTACCTTTCTAAGCGTTTTTTCGCTTTTTCAGTATTTTTAAAGTGCAGTTTGGCGCAGAAGTTAAGTCCCTGCATACCATAGGCTTGCAAAATCTGGCTAGCCACCTTGTCAGAAGCCGTTCCAGCTCCACTTGGAAGTTGATAGCCCAGTTCTCGTCCCAGATTTTCTAGATTTTCCAGAAAGAGATCACGCGCAATGACAGAAGAAACTGCGACAGCCAAGTATTTGCCCTCAGCCTTTTCTTCCAAGCTGATAGGATTGCTGAAATGATTGGCCTCTTGTGCCAAGTACTTGTCATAATTTTTAGCACTGGTAAAGGCATCAATCACAATTTTCTCGGGCTGGATGCCTTTTTGAAGAAGGAGATAGATAGCCTGATTATGGAGGGCTACCTTAACCGAAACAGCGTTGTAGCGGTCTCCGATGACCTCGTTGTACTTGCTTGGTGAGAGAAGCAGTGTCTGGTGCTGGATTTTTTCTTTGAGGATAGGGGCAATCTGACGAATCTTTTGGTCGGTCAGAGTTTTAGAATCCCCCACACCGAGTTTTCGCAAGAAGGCATGCTGGTCAGGTGTGACAAAGGAAGCCACAACTGCAAGTCCACCAAAGTAGGAACCATTTCCAACCTCATCTGTCCCAATTAAAGGAAGATTTTGTACGCTGGTTTGCTCTACAGCTTGATAGCCAAAGAAATGAGCGTATTTCTCAGCCCCTTCACCCTGAAGCAAGACCTTTCCAGAAGTATAGATAGAAACCGTTGCCTGAGGTAGTCGCAAAAAGTAGCGTATATAGGGATTCTTACTGGGAGCCAGACTGGTTTGATAGTGTTCAAGAAAAGCCTGAATCTCCTTTTCGCTTGGTGTGAGTGTTATACTTGCCATAGTTTCTATTGTACCATAAAAGCAGGCAAATTTGTAAAAACTGACAAAGTTAGCGAATTTTGGTATAATATCGTGAGGTGAATTTTATGGCAAATCTAAATCGATTCAAATTTACATTCGGGAAAAAATCATTAACCTTGACAAGCGAGCATGATAACCTTTTTATGGAGGAAATCGCCAAGGTTGCGACAGAAAAATACCAAGCAATTAAAGAACAAATGCCTAGTGCAGATGATGAAACCATCGCTCTTTTGTTGGCAGTCAACTGTTTATCAACTCAGCTCAGCCGTGAGATTGAATTTGATGATAAGGAGCAAGAATTAGAAGAACTCCGTCACAAGCTTGTGACTTGCAAGCAAGAACAGAGCAAGATTGAGGATTCCTTATGATTTCACTCTTTCTTCTATTGGTCTTGGCTTGGGGATTTTATATCGGCTATCGGAGAGGACTGCTCTTACAGGTTTATTACCTGATTTCAGCACTGGCATCGGCTTTTGTGGCTGGCCAGTTTTACAAGGGGCTTGGAGAGCAATTTCATTTGTTGGTCCCTTATGCAAATCCACAGGAAGGTCAGGGGACTTTCTTTTTCCCATCGGATCAACTCTTTCAGTTAGATAAGGTCTTTTATGCAGGTATCGGCTACTTGCTTGTATTTGGGATTGTCTATAGCATTGGTCGTTTACTTGGTCTTTTGTTACACTTGATTCCTAGTAAAAAACTGGGAGGTAAGTTGTTCCAAGTTTCAGCAGGGATCTTGTCCATGTTGGTGACCTTATTTGTCTTGCAAATGGCCTTGACCATCTTGGCGACCATTCCCATGGCGGCTATACAAAATCCTCTTGAAAAGAGTATCGTCGCAAAACACATCATCCAGAGCATACCAGTAACAACTAGTTGGCTCAAACAAATCTGGGTGACAAATTTAATCGGATAAAAAGGGCAGGAGTTTTCCTAGCCCTTTGTTTACAGATTTGACTGAATGTAAAAAGTTACTACACCTAATACTCAATGAAAATCAAAGAGCAAACTAGGAAGCTAGCCGCAGGCTGTACTTGAGTACGGTAAGGCGACGCTGACGTGGTTTGAATTTGATTTTCGAAGAGTATAGACATTCAAAGACAAGGAAATAACGATGAACAAGAAAATATTAGAAACGTTAGAGTTCAATAAGGTCAAGGCCTTGTTTGAACCCCATTTGTTGACCGAGCAGGGCTTGGAGCAATTGAGACAGCTAGCTCCGACTGCCAAAGCAGATAAAATTAAACAGGCTTTTGCTGAGATGAAGGAAATGCAGGCTCTTTTTGTTGAGCAACCGCATTTTACCATTCTTGCAACCAAGGAAATCGCAGGAGTCTGCAAGCGATTGGAGATGGGCGCAGACCTCAATATTGAGGAGTTTATACTCTTGAAGCGCGTGCTTCTGTCTAGCCGAGAATTGCAAAGTTTTTATGCCAATCTGGAAAATGTCAGTTTGGAAGAATTAGCCCTCTGGTTTGAGAAATTACATGATTTTCCGCAATTACAAGGAAATCTCCAAGCCTTTAATGATGCAGGTTTCATTGAAAATTTTGCCAGTGAAGAATTGGCACGAATCCGCAGAAAAATCCATGATAGCGAGAGTCAGGTACGCGATGTTTTACAGGACCTGCTCAAGCAAAAAGCGCAGATGTTGACAGAAGGTATTGTTGCCAGCAGAAATGGTCGTCAGGTTTTACCAGTCAAAAACACCTATCGCAATAAGATTGCAGGTGTCGTTCATGATATTTCTGCTAGTGGAAACACCGTCTATATCGAACCCCGTGAGGTGGTCAAACTGAGCGAAGATATTGCTAGTCTGCGAGCAGATGAGCGCTATGAAATGCTTCGTATTCTCCAAGAAATCTCGGAGCGTGTCCGCCCTCATGCGGCTGAGATTGCTAATGACGCTTGGATTATCGGCCATCTGGACTTGATTCGTGCCAAGGTCCGCTTTATCCAAGAAAGGCAAGCAGTCGTTCCTAAGCTGTCAGAAAATCAAGAGATTCAACTGCTACATGTCTGCCATCCTTTGGTCAAAAATGCCGTCGCAAATGATGTCCATTTTGGCCAGGATTTAACAGCTATTGTCATCACAGGTCCCAACACTGGTGGTAAGACCATCATGCTTAAAACTCTGGGCTTGACGCAGGTTATGGCCCAGTCAGGATTACCGATTTTGGCAGATAAGGGAAGCCGTGTGGGTATTTTTGAAGAAATCTTTGCTGATATTGGCGATGAGCAGTCTATTGAGCAGAGTTTGTCTACCTTCTCTAGCCACATGACCAACATCGTGGATATTCTTGGCAAGGTCAATCAACATTCCCTCTTACTCTTGGATGAGTTGGGTGCTGGTACAGACCCTCAAGAGGGAGCTGCCCTTGCCATGGCTATTCTGGAGGACCTTCGCCTGCGTCAAGTCAAGACCATGGCGACTACCCACTATCCCGAACTCAAGGTCTATGGTATCGAGACAGCCTTTGTGCAAAATGCCAGCATGGAGTTTGATACTGCAACTCTTCGCCCGACCTATCGCTTTATGCAGGGTGTGCCTGGCCGAAGCAATGCCTTCGAAATTGCCAAACGTCTAGGCCTATCTGAAGTCATCGTAGGGGATGCCAGTCAGCAGGTCGATCAAGACAATGATGTCAATCGTATCATTGAGCAACTAGAAGAGCAGACGCTAGAGAGTCGTAAACGCTTGGACAATATCCGCGAGGTGGAGCAAGAAAATCTCAAGATGAACCGTGCTCTCAAAAAGCTCTACAACGAACTCAATCGTGAAAAGGAAACCGAGCTTAATAAGGCGCGTGAACAAGCTAGTGAGATTGTGGACATGGCCCTCAGTGAAAGTGACCAGATTCTCAAAAATCTCCACAGTAAATCCCAACTCAAACCCCATGAAATCATTGAAGCCAAGGCCAAACTGAAAAAATTGGCACCTGAAAAAGTGGACTTGTCTAAAAATAAGGTCCTTCAAAAGGCTAAGAAAAAACGAGCTCCAAAGGTGGGAGATGATATCGTGGTTCTCAGTTATGGACAGCGTGGTACCTTGATCAGTCAACTCAAAGATGGCCGCTGGGAAGCCCAAGTCGGCTTGATTAAGATGACCTTGGAAGAAAAAGAGTTTGACCTTGTTCAAGCCCAGCAAGAAAAGCAAGTCAAGAAGAAACAGGTCAATGTTGTGAAACGAACTTCTGGTCGTGGTCCACAAGCCAGACTGGACCTTCGAGGCAAACGTTACGAAGAAGCCATGAATGAGCTAGATGCCTTTATCGACCAAGCTTTGCTTAACAATATGGCTCAAGTTGATATCATCCATGGTATCGGAACAGGTGTTATCCGTGAAGGTGTCACCAAATACCTACAAAGAAACAAGCATGTCAAGAGTTTCGGCTATGCCCCACAAAATGCTGGAGGCAGTGGAGCGACTATTGTGACCTTTAGAGGATAAGAAAAGCCTGAGGAAATACAAGATTCCTCAAGCTTTTTTGATTTCTAGACTAGATGTCTAAAGGTTGCCCTGTGTGATTGAGCTGTGTGACAGTAACAAAGAAATCCTCTCTCATTCGTGTCAAAAGTTGATTTGGATAAATTTTTTCAAAGTTATCGAGACTAGCAAAAATGTGTTTAGCAAGTTCTAGACCTCTGACATCATCTTGTCGGAGAAAATTATTAGCCCGTTCCATGGAAAGATTAATCATTTCTGTCATCTTGGTACTCAGTAGAGGGAAAGTATTAATCACTTCCAGAGTCTTCACCGCTAAATTCTCAGCCTTATCATAGTAGCCATTGACAGAGTAATGTTTGATAGCAGTTCTTAAGCAGGCAATATAGTAGTCAGCAGTACGGATTGAATGGTATTCAGTCTGTTTTTTTAGAGTGTCTAATAAGTGGTAGAGCCTGTAATCTAAAAATTCGATTGAAAAGTGAGGCAGGATAGATGAAAAGATATTAACCTCAATTTTATTCCAATCGTCCAATTCACTCAGATAGTTCTTGATATATTCTAATTCTTGATAATCTTTTGGAGTCAGAAAAGAATCGCCGATGATGTTTGCGATAGCAAATTTATTGACTACACGATTGGCAATCACATAGTGTTCAGCGATCCCAGGATTTTCCATGGGTTGATTAATCAAACTAATAATCTTTTTAAATTCACGCTTATAGGCCAAATCAGCAACTTGAGCCTGTAATTTATGAAATTCAGTTGGAAACATCTGCGTTTTGAGACTATCAAAGGTCTCTTTATCAATTCCAATATTAGATAGAATCTCTTCAAATTTTTGAATGGTTATTCGAGATTTCCCTTGTTCAAACTGACGTAAAAAGTGAGGAGTCACCGTTGTACCAGCAGCTTCCTTCTGAGTAAACCCTCTTTCCTCACGAATAGCCTTATAGACTAATCCATAAACACTTTCATCTTGCATCCTAAATCTCCTCAAGTCCTTTTTTCCATTCTATCATAATTCTACCAGTTTTTAAGGGAATTTTTAGAAAAAAGTAAATATAGTTACGCGTTTCGGGGGGGGGGGGGGGGGTAATTGTTCAATAAAGGTAAATATAAATACGCTTTTCGTAAATAAGGTAAATAGCATGCTATACTGTAACCGTAAACAATAAAAATTTAAAGGAGATTTTTGATGATGAAGTCAAAAACAGTTTTAGTAACCAGCCTAGCGGCTGCAACATTTGGTCTTGTCTCTCTTGTAGACACAGCAGGAGTTCTACCTTTTTCAGCACAAACGGTGCAGGCTGACACCCAGACGATTAATCCATCTGCAAAATACTATATTCTTGTTCCCAATGATTCAGAAGTATTTAAAGGATGGAAGGGAACTGCCAATCGTCCCATTATTTGGGCTACAAAAACTACTCCAGAATTATCTTACTTCGAAGAATCCGATCGCAACTATATAGCTCTTGAGAATAAGTCTGGTGCCAATTACATAGAGTGGAAGGGAACTGTAGACGAGTTTAAAGAGGCTGTGAAGAAGCTGACTGGTAAAACAACAGCTGCTACAACTCCCAAAACGTCTAACCAATCAACAGCTGCTACAACTCCCAAAACGTCTAGTCAATCAACAACTACTACAACTTCAAAAACGTCTGGTCAATCAACACCGAATCAAAGAGATGGATGGTCGGGTTTATCTTATTATCAAAATGGTAGTAAAGTTATCAGTAAGTGGATTTTCGATAAAAACTATAATTCCTACTTCTACCTAGATGCTTCAGGTAACTTTGTCCAAAATTCTTGGGTAGGAAACTATTACCTTAAATCAGGTGGTTACATGGCTAAGAGTGAGTGGATTTTTGATAAGAACTATGGTGCCTACTATTATCTAACGTCTGAGGGGAGCTATTCTTACAGTACTTGGGTTGGTGATTATTATGTTAAATCAAATGGTAAGATGGCTACAAAAGAGTGGATTTTTGATAAAAACTATGATTCATACTATTACTTAACATCAGAAGGAAGCTATGCTCGTAACACATGGGTAGGTGACTACTATCTCAAATCAAATGGTAAGATGGCAGTCAACGAACGTACCCCAGATGGTTATCAAGTGGATGAATCAGGTAAGTGGGTTAAATAAAAAACTATAAAATGGAGGAAAATAACATGAATAAAAAGAAATTATTAGTATGTGCTGTGGCACTTTCAACAGTTGGAGTAGTATCAACAATCGACACAGCAGGAGTTCTCCCTTTTTCAGCACAAACAGTGCATGCGGATGACATCATTGCAGTTGGTAATGTTGATCACAAGGTCAATCTAAGTTTGGTTGGCTATGATAAAAATCGTGGCGTTTCTGTAACTTTTTCAACTGATAGTGTCAATCCTAATTTTGTTAATAATTGGAATAGTAAGCAAGATTATATTTTTGTAAGAACGAAACTGGTTAATGCTAAAACAAAAGAAGTTGTCGATGATGATACTGGAGCACAAGTTAGTTTAAGATCCTATGATTTAACAAAAAGTAGCAATGACTCTTATTTATATGATTCGATTCCTGACGGAGAATATAAATATGAAGCCTATGTGAGTGAATTTTATATCGATCCTCAAACTAAGCTTCGTCATCAATACAAAGGAGAATCTCCTGTCTTTAGTATTAAAGACGGTAAATTTGCTGGTCTAGTATCTTCAACACAATCAACTACAACACCAAAAGCATCTGAAACTCCAAAACCAGCCACTAGCTCTAACTCAGGTCAGACTGGTTGGTCAGGTTCTTCTTACTATAAAGCTGGTGTTAAAGTAGTCAATCAATGGATTTTTGATGTTCAGTACAATTCCTACTTCTACCTAGATGCTTCAGGTAACTTTGTTCAAAATGCTTGGTCAGGAAGTTATTACCTCAAATCAGGTGGCTACATGGCTAAGAGCGAGTGGATTTATGACAATAACTATAAATCATACTATTACTTGACAGCAGAGGGTAGCTATGCGCGTAATGCTTGGGCTGGAAGTTACTACCTCAAATCAGATGGTAAAATGGCTAAGAGTGAGTGGATCTATGATAGTAGCTACCAATCTTACTATTACCTAACGTCAGAAGGAAGCTATGCTCGTAACACATGGGTAGGTGACTACTATCTCAAATCAAATGGTAAGATGGCAGTCAACGAACGTACCCCAGATGGCTACCAAGTAGATAGTTCAGGTAAGTGGGTTAAATAAAATAAAAATAGTGAAAGGAATTAGCACAGGCTGGTTTCTTTCTCTTAGATAAGGGAGTAATATGAAAAAGTTTTTATTAGCCACAACACTTTTACTGACACTAGTTCTAGGAGGCTGTCAGTATCTACCATGGAACAAAAGCGCAGAAACACCATCTGATTCAACATCAGATACATCTGCAGCAAGTCCAGAGATAGATTACAGTTCCTATAATAAAGTTTTGGATGACTATGAAAAAGTAGCTAAAGGCACCTTGCCAACAGGTATGGATGTCGATCCTCTGGCTAGTCAAGTGAAGTCTTCTCAAGGCTTTTATACAGATGTGGTTTACCATAAGACAGATTTGAATAACGACGGAGTAGATGAACTCCTGCTGGCTCTTGAAATGAAGAGTGGCGAAAAGAGTTTGCTTGATATCCGTACTTTGAAAGATGGAAAGGTGATTCGCCTGACCAATCAAGAAAATCGTTTAGACCAGATTGGTGAGAGAATGACAGTCGGTATCTTGCCAGATAATTCTCTGCTATATCGTGGAGCTGGTACAGCAACGAGTCATATCTATACCCACTATCAATTTAGTGAAGATGGACAGTCTTTGGTAAAGGGTAAGGAGGCTCAAGAACTAGCAGATCTTGGGGTCGGTTCTCCCATTTCTCTAGAGACCTTAAGCTGGAAGTCTGTTTCAGATAAGATTCCTGGAGGGGCAAGTGCAGATAAGGGGACAGCTGAGACATCATCTTCAACTAGCGAAACTGCTTCTAAAAAAAATGGATATAAATGCCATAAAAAATGGAGATTTTTCTAGTATTGAGGGAAAATGGAGTAATGGTCACGGAGGAGAAGACTTAGTCTTTAGTAAAGATGGCTTGATAGCGCCAGAGAAATTTAAAGTTGACCTTGCAGAATCAGAAATAGTAAATGAGTTTCTACGAGCTCGCTATTCAGGTCCATCTTTTGGAGTCTTTATTCAATTCATACCAGCAGGTGTTAGAATACCTGATGAGACATCAATGGATGGATTAATATCAGACGCTTCGGATATTAGTAAAGATAGAATTCTCTATCGTGCTTCATTTCCAGTACATAATAAACCAGAACAATTCTTATATCGTGTAGACTAGGAGTGAAATATATTCATTTAATTAACAGCACCTCACGCAAATGGGAATGCTCAATCTTTTTCTACAGAGTCAAATAAGATTTTCCCAAAATCCATTGACAAAAGCCAACATTTTTTGTAAAATAAGAATCAATTAAATACCAACACCGAATGAAGTTTAATAGAAGTGGCAAATCGTTTGATTTTTCATGACTGTAAATGGACGGAACTCTGGAGAGACCGTAAAGGCACCGAAGGGGCAAGGCAGGCAACTGCTCAAACTCTCAGGTAAAAGGACAGAGCTAGGATAGACCGCTTTTTAGCATTTATCTAAGCATTCCAGAGTACATGTATCTTGCATGTGCTCTTTCTTTTGGGGTTGAAACGATAGGAGAAGGAAATGTTAGAATTGCTTAAATCAATCGATGCTTTTGCTTGGGGACCGCCCCTCTTGATTCTCTTGGTCGGGACAGGGATTTACCTAACTGCTCGTCTAGGACTCTTGCAGGTTTTGCGTCTGCCCAAGGCCTTCCAGCTTATTTTTACTAAGGACAAGGGGCATGGCGATGTATCCAGCTTTGCGGCCTTGTGTACAGCACTCGCAGCGACAGTTGGTACGGGAAATATTATCGGGGTGGCGACAGCTATCAAGGTCGGTGGACCAGGAGCTCTCTTTTGGATGTGGATGGCGGCTTTCTTTGGCATGGCAACCAAGTATGCGGAAGGTTTATTAGCTATTAAATACAGGACTAAAGACGATAACGGTGCTGTTGCAGGAGGTCCAATGCACTATATTCTTCTAGGAATGGGAGAAAAGTGGAGACCACTTGCCATCTTTTTTGCTATCGCAGGTGTCTTAGTAGCTTTGTTGGGAATCGGAACCTTCACCCAAGTGAACTCGATTACAGAATCTATCCAAAATACGACGACTATTTCACCAGCCATCACAGCTCTTGTGTTGTCCGTATTTGTAGCAATTGCAGTTTTTGGCGGGCTCAAGTCCATTTCAAAGGTTTCAACTACTGTTGTTCCTTTTATGGCTATCATCTATATTTTGGGAACTCTTACAGTTATTTTCTTTAATATTGGAAAAATTCCTGCCACAATCGCTTTAATCTTGACATCCGCTTTTAGTCCTGTTGCTGCGGTGGGTGGATTTGCCGGCGCCAGCATTCGAATGGCTATTCAAAATGGTGTGGCGCGTGGTGTGTTCTCAAACGAATCTGGTCTTGGTTCAGCTCCCATTGCAGCTGCTGCGGCTAAGACAAATGAACCAGTAGAGCAAGGTTTGATTTCCATGACAGGAACCTTTATTGACACCCTCATTATCTGTACTCTGACTGGTTTGACCATCTTGGTAACTGGTGTTTGGAGTGGTGATTTGAATGGGGTTGCCTTGACTCAGTCAGCCTTCTCAACAGTCTTTTCACACTTTGGACCTGCACTCCTGACCATCTTCCTTGTACTCTTTGCCTTCACGACGATTCTAGGTTGGAACTACTACGGAGAACGTTGTTTCGAGTTCCTCTTTGGGGTTCGCTTTATCTGGCTCTACCGTGTGGTTTTTGTGCTCATGGTCTTGCTGGGAGGATTTATCGAGTTGGATATGGTCTGGATTATCGCAGATATTGTCAATGCCTTGATGGCACTACCAAACTTGATTGCTCTCTTGGTCTTATCACCAGTTGTCATTGCTGAGACTAAAAAGTATTTTGATAAATAATGAAATCACACACCGCGTGTGATTTTTTGCTTTCATAAAAAATTTCTATCAGTGTAATTTAAAATATATATTATACAAGGTATAGAATCTGTGATAGACTAGGTTTCAACAAAATGAAAAGAGGTTTTATGATGACAACATTTACCATCCATACAGTCGAATCAGCACCAGCAGAAGTGAAAGAAGTTCTAGAAACGGTGCAAAAGGATAACAATGGCTATATTCCCAACCTAATCGGTCTCTTGGCTAATGCACCAACTGCTTTAGAGGCTTATCGTACTGTCGGAGCTATCAACCGTCGCAATAGCCTGACACCCGTTGAGCGCGAAGTCGTGCAAATCACGGCAGCCGTGACCAATGGTTGTGCCTTCTGTGTTGCAGGTCACACAGCCTTTTCAATCAAACAAATCCAGATGAATGATGATCTGCTTCAAGCCCTTCGCAATCGTACTCCAATCGAAACAGATCCTAAATTGGATACCCTAGCTAAGTTTACTTTGGCAGTTATCAATACTAAGGGTCGTGTAGGGGATGAAGCCTTGGCTGAGTTTTTAGAAGCTGGCTACACGCAACAAAATGCCTTGGATGTGGTTCTTGGTGTCAGCCTAGCAAGCCTCTGTAACTATGCCAACAATCTAGCCAATACCCCAATTAACCCAGAATTGCAATCTTATGCTTAATTCATATCTGAGTAAAATGAAGTCTGAAATAATCGGACTTCGTTTTTTTTTAATACTCAATGAAAGTCAAAGAGCAAACTAGGAGGCTAACCGCAGGTTGCTCAAAACAGTGTTTTGAGGTTGCAGATAGAAGCTGACGTGGTTTGAAGAGATTTTCGATGAGTATTAAGTCCTCATTTAAGAGCTTTTATGATATACTGAAACTAACATGATTATTGGAGGTTAGGATGAAAAAACTCCCCTTAGTATTTTCAGGTTGTTTGCTAGGTTTGGCAGGAGCTGGAAATCTTATTTTAGATACGTTGCCGGTTCTGTCCCATCTGTTGAGTCTGACAGGTTTGATTTTGTGGATTTACTTTCTGATTTTGCATCTCTTTAATTGGAATGAAACCAAGCAAGAATTGACCAAGCCTCCTCTTTTGTCAGGAATGGCCACCTTTCCCATGGCTGGGATGATTTTATCAACTTATGTCTTTCGCGTATTCCCTCATTTTCCTTTGGTTGCGCAAGGGCTCTGGTGGTTTTCATTTCTCTTGGATGTGGCCTTGATTGCTGGTTTCACCATCAAGTTTGCTTGTCCGGGTCGGAGGGTTCATGCGACTCCAAGCTGGACGGTGCTTTATGTGGGGATAGCAGTAGCTGCTTTAACCTATCCTCTTGTAGGCATCATCGAAATTGCCTATGCGACCTTGAGTTTTGGTTTTCTCCTAACCTTCTATCTCTACCCGCTTATTTATAGCGATTTAAAGAAACATCCACTTCCACTAGCCTTGCTTGGCCAAGAAGGAATCTATTGTGCTCCTTTTTCTCTACTCTTGGCTTCCCTGGTTCGAGTTGGAGGAGCTAGCCTGCCGACTTGGCTCTTAATCGTCATGATTTTGGCTTCTCAATCCTTCTTTTTCTTTGTTTTAACTCGCCTGCCCAATATTTTAAAACAAGGTTTTCAACCAGCCTTCTCAGCCCTTACCTTCCCAACTATTATCACAGCTACTTCGCTCAAGATGGCTCAGGGACTCTTGAAACTTCCATTTTTGGATTATTTGGTAGTGGCTGAAACCATTATATGCCTAACTATTTTATTCTTTGTACTAGGTTCTTATTTGATTTGGTTACGAAAAAAGGTCTAGCTAGAAATAGCTAAACCTTATTTTTTATGGTTTGATGACTTCAGCTCCACCCATGTATGGACGAAGCGCTTCTGGGATGGTTACAGAACCATCTTCATTTTGGTAGTTTTCAAGAATAGCAGCCACTGTACGTCCAACTGCAAGTCCAGAACCGTTCAAGGTATGAAGGAGTTTCACCTTGCCATCTGCTTCATCACGGTAACGGATTTGGGCACGACGGGCTTGGAAATCTTCTGTGTTTGAACAACTTGAGATTTCACGGTAGGTATTTTGTGCTGGAATCCAAACTTCCAAGTCGTAAGTTTTAGCAGCTGAGAAGCCCATATCTCCTGTAGAGAGAGCAACGACACGGTATGGAAGGTTAAGTTTTTGAAGGATATTTTCAGCGTTTGCTGTCATTTTTTCCAATTCTTCGTAAGATTCTTCTGGCTTGGCAAATTTAACCATTTCAACTTTGTGGAATTGGTGCAAACGGATCAAGCCACGAGTATCACGACCAGCAGAACCAGCCTCAGAACGGAATGATGGACTCATAGCAGTGAAGTAAATTGGCAGGTCTTTGCCGTCAAGGATTTCATCACGGTAGTAGTTTGTCAGAGGAACTTCAGCTGTAGGAATAAGGACGTAATTGCTATCGCTGAGTTCAAAAGTATCTTCCTTGAATTTTGGATATTGCCCAGTACCAAACATAGAGTCATGGTTAACCATGTAAGGCGTGATGACTTCCGTATAGCCTTCCTTTCCATGCTCATCCAACATGAAGTTGTAGATAGCACGTTCCAAACGAGCACCGAGGCCTTTATAGAAGAGGAAGCGAGCACCTGTTACCTTACCACCGCGTTCCCAGTCAAGGATGCCAAGGTCTTCACCAAGATCCCAGTGAGCTTTAGGTTCGAAATCGAATTCTCGTGGAGTACCCCAACGGCGAACTTCAACATTGTCGTCTTCGTCAGCTCCAACAGGAACGCTGTCAGCTGGGATATTTGGAAGAGTAGTGGTAAATTCTGTCAATTTAGCATCGATGTCTGCCAATTCAGCATCCAAGGCTTTGACCTCAGCAGATAGAGTTTGCATGGCAGCAATCTTGTCGTCTGCATTTTCTTTGTTGCGTTTGGCTTGGGCAATCTCAGCTGAAACTGTGTTACGTTCAGCCTTGAGAGTTTCAACCTTGACCAAGATGTCACGACGTTTAGCATCGATTTCTTTCATCTCGTTTAAGACAGTAGCATCTACACCACGTGTAGCCAATTTTTCTGCGACAGCATCAAAGTCTGTACGAATACGTTTGATATCTAACATAAGAACTCCTTTATGAAAAAAGCACACCTGACAAAGCGTTGGAGTGGCAGGGCCACGGTTCCATCCAACTTCACAGGTGTGCACTTGATTGTGTATGTAATTGTTACTAACGGTAGAATTTCACCTATCCCTCCTATCTGCTCGCAACACCCGCAGACTTTCTGAAAGAAGAAGATAACCTACTTATCCGTTGCTATGATTATACTAAAGTTTCTACTTTTTTGCAAATAGATTTTTAAATTTTTGACTAATTGTCTGAATTAGGGTCGGAAGTTTGACGACCTTGTCATTCCCCAGTTTTTCGCGTGCAATTTTGAGAATGGCACCTGAGTCTTTTGAAGCAAAGAGGAATTTTCCTCTGTCTGTAAAGACTTCGAAGTGGCGACTGATTTTACGTCCAGTGACATTGGCTCCAATCTGATTGATATGGCTCCAAGGAATCTGGATAAATTGTTCAACATTGACATCGGGGTAAAATTCCAAAGCCTGATCTCCGACAAGGAATTTCCCAACTTTCCCAGCTATAGAGAGGTAGGAAGTGCCTGTCGTGCTGAGAAGCACTGTTTTATTAAGCGATTGGGCCATGATTAGTCTTCCTTACTTTCGCCGAAAAAGGCATTGTAGAGGGCTTTGATTGCTGCTTTTTCTTGGTCTTTATTGACAACAAACATGATAGAAACTTCACTAGAACCTTGAGACATCATCTGGATGTTGATCTTGTTTTCAGATAGAGCGCGTGTTGCAGTAGCAGTGACACCAATATGGCTCTTCATTTTTTCACCAACAATCATAATGATTGAAAGGTCGTGTTCGATTTCTGCATGGTCTACTTCAGCTTTTTGAACCAACTGACGAAGGATTTCTTCTTCCTTGATAGGAGTTAGTTCACGAGAACGAAGGATGATTGAAAGATCGTCGATGCCTGTTGGCATATGTTCCCAACCGATGTTGAGTTCTTCAAGGATTTGCAGAACCTTGCGACCAAATCCAACCTCACGGTTCATGAGGTATTTCGACATATTAATGCTGACAAAGCCTGAGTCACCAGCAATTCCCACTACTGGGAACTTGTCACTACTATGTTTTAGAACGATACGAGTACCTGGATGGTCAGGGTTGTTGGTATTCTTGATAACGAGAGGGATTTTTCCACGGTAGGCAGGAAGAAGGGCTTCGTCATGAAGGACTGAGAATCCTGCATAGGCCAATTCACGCATTTCACGGTAGGTCAACTCAGGGATCGAGTGTGGTTGGTGGATAATACCTGGGTGGGCTGCAAAGATACCATCAACGTCTGTAAAGTTTTCATAGAGGTCAGCCTTAACCCCTGCAGCAATGATAGAACCTGTAATATCCGATCCTCCACGGGAGAAGGTACAGATTTGATTTTCCTTGGTAACTCCAAAGAAACCAGGAATGACAAGGACTTCATTTGTATTTGTCAATTCCTCAATCTTGTCATAACTTGATGGAATAATGCGAGCGTGACCAGGTTCACTTGTGACTACAATACCAGCTTCTCGAGGGTGAACATAGCGTGCATCAATCCCATTTTGGTTAAAGTAGGCAGCAATCAATTTGGCATTGTTGTTTTCACCGGCTGCTAGGAAAGTGTCGTAGAGAAATTCATTTTCTTCGATAGGAAGAGTGGCCAAGGCGCGAATGCTTTTGGAAATTTTTTCTAGCACAGCTGGTTTTAGTCCTAGTTCACTAACCATAGCAGCATAGCGGTCGATAATCCAGTTTTGGCTCTTGCTAATATCGTTACCAGCAACATAGTCGCGGTAGTATTTAATTAAGGCATCCGTAACCTTAGTATCTTCAGCATTGCGTTTACCAGGCGCAGAAACGACGACAAAACGACGCTCTGGATCGCTTTTAACGATGTTTAAAACTTTTTCTAATTGACCAGCAGAGGCAAGAGAACTACCTCCAAATTTAACAACTTTCATAAGAACTCCTAAAGTAAGTATTTTATACGATTATAGCAGAAAGAAAGCCTTTTTTCAATGAAGAAAATAAGATGTTTTCTAGCCTAAAGCGAGACTTTCCAATCGGCTGAGACACTTTCAGTCGATTTTTTCTTGCTTTCTGCTCCTAAAAAAGATATACTTTGAAAACAAAATAATTTAATGTTCAATGAAAATCAAAGAGCAAACTAGGAAGCTAGCCGTAGACTGCTCAAAGCACTGCTTTGAGGTTGTAAATAAGACTGACGAAGTTAGCTCAAAGCACTGTTTTGAGGTTGTGGATAGAACTGACGAAGTCAGTAACCATACCTACGGCAAGGCAAAGCTGACGTGGTTTGAAGAGATTTTCGAAGAGTATAAACTGCTTATAAAATAAAAAGGAGTCCCGATGGAACACATTATTTATCAGATTGATGAGGACTTGGCAATCCTTACCTTGAATCGTCCTGAGGTCGCGAATGGTTTTCATATCCCTATGTGTGAGGAGATTTTAGAAGCGTTGATTTTGGCAGAAGAGGATCCGGCTGTGCATTTTGTCTTAATCAACGCGAATGGCAAAGTCTTTTCAGTTGGGGGAGATTTAGTAGAGATGAAGAGGGCAGTGGATGAGGATGATATTCCATCATTGACGAAAATCGCAGAACTAGTCAATGCTATTTCTTATAAAATCAAGCAAATTGCAAAGCCTGTCTTGATGGAGGTTAATGGAGCTGTTGCAGGTGCCGCAGCGAATATGGCTGTTGCTGCAGATTTCTGTCTGGCAACGGATAAGGCTAAATTTATCCAAGCTTTTGTTGGAGTTGGCTTGGCTCCGGATGCAGGAGGGATTCATCTCTTGAGTCGAAGTATTGGTGTGACGCGTGCTGCTCAATTAGCTATGACAGGTGAGGCTTTGAACGCAGAAAAAGCTCTAGAGTGGGGGCTGGTTTACCGCGTTTCTGAAGCTGATAAACTTGAAAAGACGAGAGAACAGCTTCTTAAAAAATTGAGACGAGGTTCAGCTAATTCCTATGCTGCCATTAAGAAGTTGGTTTGGGAGAGCCAATTTAAAGACTGGCAAGATTATGCTACTTTAGAACTGAACCTACAGGAATCCTTAGCTCAAACAGAGGATTTCAAAGAAGGAGTGCGAGCTCATTCGGAGAGAAGACGGCCTAAATTTACAGGAAAATAAAAAAATACTTGCACTGTTCTTTGAAGTTTGATATAATTCTTTTGTCAAATGTTTTGATTGTAAAAGTTTTTGAGAAGGAGGGAAAGAAAGATTGGACTACCAACGAATTAATGAATATTTAACATCTATATTTAACAATGTCCTCGTCATTGAGGAAGTTAGCTTGAGAGGTAGTCGTTTCAAGGATATCTCCATCAAAGAAATGCATACGATTGATGTGATTGGGAAATTCCCAGACGTGACACCAAGTCAAGTGTCAAAAGAGTTGATGGTGACTCTTGGGACAGTTACGACTAGTTTGAATAATCTCGAACGCAAGGGTTACATTGAACGCATTCGCTCAGAGCAGGATCGTCGTGTGGTGCATCTACATTTGACAAAGAAGGGTCGCTTGGTTCATAGGCTACATAAACGCTTCCACAAGGCCATGGTTGAAAAAATCATTGATGGTATGAGTAAGGAAGAAATTGATGTTATGAGCAAAGGTTTGACCAATCTTTATCAATTTTTGGAGGATTTGAAATAATGGCTTTTGCAAAAATAAGCCAGGTTGCTCATTATGTGCCAGAGCAAGTGGTTACAAATCACGACTTAGCTCAGATTATGGATACCAATGATGAGTGGATTTCAAGTCGGACGGGAATACGACAAAGGCATATTTCAAGAACAGAATCTACTAGTGATTTGGCTACAGAGGTTGCTAAGAAACTGATGGCAAAAGCTGGAATAACAGGAGAGGAGCTGGATTTTATCATCCTAGCTACCATTACTCCAGATTCGATGATGCCCTCTACAGCTGCTCGTGTTCAAGCTAATATTGGTGCTAATAAGGCCTTTGCTTTTGACCTAACAGCTGCTTGTAGTGGATTTGTATTTGCTCTTTCAACTGCTGAAAAGTTTATCGCTTCTGGTCGCTTTCAAAAAGGCTTGGTGATTGGTAGTGAAACCCTCTCTAAGGCAGTCGATTGGTCGGACCGATCAACAGCTGTTTTGTTTGGAGATGGTGCTGGTGGCGTCTTGTTAGAAGCTAGCGATAAGCAACATTTCCTAGCGGAGAGTCTCAATAGCGATGGTTCACGAAGCGAATGTCTAACTTATGGGCATTCAGGCCTGCATTCTCCTTTTTCAGATCAAGAAAGTGCAGATTCATTTTTGAAGATGGATGGACGCGCAGTCTTTGATTTTGCTATTCGAGATGTAGCCAAGTCTATCAAACAGACTATTGATGAATCTCCTATAGAGGCGACAGACTTGGATTATCTGCTACTTCATCAGGCTAATGACCGTATTTTGAATAAGATGGCTAGAAAAATCGGTGTTAACCGAGATAAAATTCCAGCTAATATGATGGAATATGGCAATACCAGTGCAGCCAGTATCCCGATTTTACTTTCAGAGTGTGTAGAACAAGGACTCATCCGTTTAGATGGTAGCCAGACTGTTCTGCTATCAGGCTTCGGTGGAGGCTTGACCTGGGGCACGCTCATTCTTACAATTTAGGTAATCATGTGGTGAACACATTGTTATAAAAAAACTATTTATTTTAAAGGAGTCCTATCATGGCAGTATTTGAAAAAGTACAAGAAATTATTGTTGAAGAACTTGGAAAAGACGCATCAGAAGTGACACTTGAATCAACTTTTGATGATTTGGACGCAGATTCATTGGACTTGTTCCAAGTAATCTCAGAAATCGAAGATGCTTTTGATATCCAAATCGAAGCAGAAGATGACTTGAAAACAGTTGGTGACTTGGTTGCCTACGTTGAAGAGCAAACAAAATAAGCAGAATATAAGATAGAAGGAGTAGGGGAACCCGCTCCCTCTTGTTTAGGCAATAGTTTGATTGTCAAATTATGACAGTATCGAACTATTACGTAAGCAAGAAACGATGGAGGCACTATGAAAACGCGTATTACAGAATTATTGAACATTGATTATCCTATTTTTCAAGGAGGAATGGCCTGGGTTGCTGATGGTGATTTGGCAGGGGCTGTTTCCAAGGCTGGTGGACTAGGCATTATTGGTGGGGGAAATGCCCCGAAAGAAGTTGTCAAGGCAAATATTGATAAGATTAAATCGTTAACGGATAAACCTTTCGGTGTCAACATCATGCTCTTGTCTCCCTTTGTGGAAGATATTGTAGACCTCGTTATCGAGGAAGGTGTTAAGGTAGTGACAACAGGCGCAGGAAATCCTGGAAAATACATGGAACGCTTCCATGAAGCTGGGATCACGGTTATTCCAGTTGTACCAAGCGTTGCCCTAGCTAAACGAATGGAAAAAATTGGTGCGGACGCTGTTATCGCAGAAGGAATGGAAGCTGGGGGGCATATCGGTAAATTAACAACCATGACCTTGGTGCGTCAAGTGGTGGCAGCTGTATCTATTCCTGTTATTGCGGCAGGAGGGATTGCGGATGGTGAAGGTGCTGCGGCTGGCTTTATGCTAGGTGCAGAGGCTGTTCAGGTTGGAACTCGTTTTGTCGTTGCCAAAGAGTCTAATGCCCATCCAAATTATAAGGCCAAGATTTTAAAAGCTAGAGATATTGATACTACGATTTCAGCTCAACACTTTGGCCATGCTGTTCGTGCTATTAAAAATCAATTGACTCGTGATTTTGAAAAAGCTGAGAAAGATGCCTTTAAACAGGAAAATCCTGATTTAGAAATCTTTGAACAAATGGGAGCAGGTGCCCTAGCCAAAGCGGTTGTTCACGGAGATGTGGATGGTGGGTCTGTTATGGCAGGTCAAATTGCAGGGCTTGTTTCCAAAGAAGAAAGCGTTGAAGAAATCCTAAAAGATTTGTACTATGGAGCAGCTAAGAAAATTCAAGAAGAAGCCTCTCGTTGGGCAGGAGTTGTAAGAAATGACTAAAACAGCCTTTTTATTTGCTGGCCAAGGTGCCCAGTATCTAGGTATGGGACGGGATCTCTATGATCACTACCCGATTGTCAAAGAAACGATTGATCAAGCGAGTCAGGTACTCGGTTATGATTTGCGTCATCTCATTGATACGGAAGAAGAAAAACTCAATCAGACCCGCTATACGCAACCAGCTATTTTAGCAACTTCAGTTGCTATCTACCGTTTATTGCAAGAAAAGGGCTATCAGCCTGATATGGTTGCTGGTTTGTCCCTTGGAGAATACTCTGCCTTGGTGGCCAGTGGCGCCTTGGATTTTGAAGATGCGGTTGCCTTGGTAGCTAAGCGTGGAGCATTCATGGAAGAAGCGGCTCCTGCTGGTTCTGGCAAGATGGTAGCAGTTCTCAATACGCCAGTAGAGGTCATTGAGGAAGCATGTCAAAAAGCTGCTGAACTTGGAGTGGTTACTCCAGCAAACTATAATACACCTGCACAAATTGTGATTGGTGGAGAAGTGATTGCAGTTGATCGAGCTGTTGAACTCTTGCAAGAAGCAGGTGCCAAACGCTTGATTCCTCTCAAGGTTTCAGGTCCTTTTCATACCGCTCTCCTTGAGCCTGCTAGCCAGAAATTAGCTGAAACTCTAGCTCAAGTAAGTTTTTCAGATTTTACTTGTCCCCTAGTCGGCAATACAGAAGCAGCTGTCATGAAAAAAGAAGATATCGCACAACTCTTGACGCGTCAGGTCAAGGAACCAGTTCGTTTCTATGAAAGTATTGCGGTTATGCAAGAAGCAGGCGTAACCAACTTTATCGAGATTGGACCGGGGAAAGTTTTGTCAGGCTTTGTCAAAAAAATTGATAAAACGGTTAAACTAGCCAATGTTGAAGATCAGGCGAGTTTGGAAGCCTTGCTAGAAAACGAGTAATCCCTTCTTCCATAAATACAAGAGGAAACAGGAGAAAAGAATGCAACTAAAAAATAAAAATATCTTTATTACAGGTTCGAGTCGTGGAATTGGTCTTGCCATTGCCCACAAGTTTGCTCAAGCAGGAGCCAACATTGTCTTAAACAGCCGTGGGGCAATTTCAGAGGACTTGCTAGCCGAGTTTGCAGACTATGGTGTCAAGGTAGTTCCCATTTCAGGAGACGTGTCGGATTTTGCAGACGCTAAGCGTATGGTTGAGCAAGCTATTGCTGAGCTGGGTTCAGTAGATGTTTTGGTCAACAATGCAGGAATTACCCAAGATACCCTGATGCTCAAGATGACAGAAGCGGATTTTGAAAAAGTTCTCAAGGTTAACCTGACTGGTGCCTTTAACATGACACAATCAGTCTTGAAACCGATGATGAAAGCCAGAGAAGGTGCTATCATTAATATGTCTAGTGTTGTTGGTTTGATGGGAAATATTGGTCAAGCTAACTATGCTGCTTCTAAGGCTGGTTTGATTGGTTTTACCAAGTCTGTGGCGCGTGAAGTGGCCAATCGCAATATTAGGGTTAATGCTATTGCACCTGGAATGATTGAGTCCGATATGACAGCTATTCTATCAGACAAGGTAAAAGATGCCATGCTGACGCAAATTCCTATGAAAGAATTTGGGCAGGCGGAGCAGGTTGCAGATTTGACAGTATTTTTAGCAGGCCAAGATTATCTAACTGGTCAAGTGGTTGCCATTGATGGCGGCCTCAGTATGTAGCAGAAGCTAGAGGTGAAAAAGATGAAACTAAATCGCGTAGTAGTAACAGGTTATGGAGTAACATCTCCAATCGGAAATACACCAGAAGAATTTTGGAACAGTTTGACAACTGGAAAAATCGGAATTGGTCCAATCACAAAATTTGATCATAGTGACTTTGATGTGCATAATGCAGCAGAAATCCAAGATTTTCCTTTTGATAAATACTTTGTTAAGAAAGATACTAATCGTTTCGATAACTATTCTTTATATGCCTTGTATGCAGCTCAAGAAGCTGTCAATCATGCAGGTCTTGATGTAGAGGCTCTTGACAAGGATCGTTTTGGTGTTATCGTGGCCTCTGGTATTGGTGGAATCAAGGAAATTGAAGATCAAGTGCTTCGACTCCGTGACAAAGGACCAAAACGTGTGAAACCATTGACCCTTCCAAAAACCTTACCAAATATGGCTTCAGGAAATGTTGCTATGCGTTTTGGAGCAAACGGTGTTTGTAAATCCATCAATACTGCCTGCGCTTCATCAAATGACGCGATTGGGGATGCCTTCCGCTCAATTAAATTTGGTTTCCAAGACGTTATGTTGGTAGGTGGTTCAGAAGCCTCTATTACACCTTTTGCTATTGCTGGTTTCCAAGCCCTAACTGCTCTCTCAACTACAGAGGACCCAACTCGTGCTTCCATCCCATTTGATAAGGACCGTAATGGTTTTGTCATGGGTGAAGGTTCTGGGATGTTGGTTCTTGAAAGCCTTGAACACGCTGAAAAACGTGGGGCTACTATCCTTGCTGAAGTGGTTGGTTACGGAAATACTTGTGATGCCTACCACATGACTTCACCACATCCAGAAGGTCAGGGAGCTATCAAGGCCATCAAATTAGCCTTGGAGGAAGCTGAGATTTCTCCAGAGCAAGTAGCCTATGTCAATGCTCACGGAACGTCAACTCCTGCTAATGAAAAAGGAGAAAGTGGTGCGATCGTGGCTGTTCTTGGTAAGGAAGTACCTGTATCATCAACCAAATCATTCACAGGACATTTGCTGGGGGCTGCAGGTGCAGTAGAAGCTATCGTAACAATCGAGGCTATGCGTCATAACTTTGTACCAATGACAGCTGGAACAAGTGAAGTATCAGATTATATCGAAGCCAATGTCGTTTATGGACAAGGCTTGGAGCAAGAAATTCCATACGCTATTTCAAATACCTTTGGTTTTGGTGGCCATAATGCAGTTCTTGCTTTCAAACGTTGGGAGAATAAATAAGTATGAATTTAAACGATATTAAAGACTTGATGGCCCAATTTGACCAGTCAAGTTTGAGAGAATTTTCTTATAAAAATGGGACGGATGAGTTGCAGTTTAGCAAGAATGAAGCTAGACCAGTGCCTGAAGTTGCAGCTCAAGTCGCTCCAGCACCCGTTCTAGCAACACCGAGTCCAGTGGCACCTACATCTGCTCCAGAAGAAACTGTAGTGGAAGCAACTTCGGCGCTAGCTGAAACAAATGTGGCTGCTGAGGGAGATGTTGTAGAGAGCCCACTTGTTGGGGTGGCTTACTTGGCTGCTGGTCCTGATAAACCTGCCTTCGTTACAGTTGGTGATAGTGTCAAAAAAGGTCAAACACTGGTCATTATCGAAGCCATGAAAGTTATGAATGAAATTCCAGCACCTAAGGATGGTGTGGTAACGGAAATTCTCGTCTCTAACGAAGAAATGGTTGAGTTTGGTAAAGGATTGGTACGCATCAAATGATCGATATTCAAGGAATCAAAGAAGCCCTTCCCCACCGTTATCCTATGCTCCTAGTGGACCGTGTCTTGGAAGTGAGTGAGGATACCATTGTTGCCATCAAAAATGTGACCATCAATGAGCCTTTCTTTAACGGCCATTTTCCTCAATACCCAGTTATGCCAGGTGTTCTGATCATGGAAGCCTTGGCGCAAACAGCTGGTGTTTTGGAGTTATCAAAACCTGAAAATAAAGGAAAACTGGTCTTTTACGCTGGTATGGATAAGGTTAAATTCAAGAAGCAGGTTGTACCAGGCGACCAATTGGTTATGACAGCGACTTTTGTAAAACGTCGAGGCACCATTGCTGTGGTTGAAGCCAAGGCTGAAGTGGATGGCAAGCTTGCAGCTAGTGGTACTCTAACCTTTGCAATAGGGAACTAAGGAGGTTCTCCATGTTTCGAAAAATTTTAATTGCCAATCGTGGTGAAATTGCGGTTCGTATTATCCGTGCGGCGCGTGAACTGGGGATTGCGACGGTGGCGGTTTATTCAACTGCTGATAAGGAAGCCCTTCATACGCTTTTGGCAGATGAGGCTGTTTGTATCGGTCCTGGTAAGTCAACTGAGTCTTATCTCAATATCAATGCGGTTCTATCAGCTGCAGTCTTGACTGAGGCAGAAGCCATTCACCCAGGTTTTGGATTTCTCAGTGAAAATTCCAAATTTGCTACCATGTGTGAAGAAGTTGGTATCAAGTTTATCGGTCCATCTGGTCATGTCATGGATATGATGGGAGACAAGATCAATGCGCGTGCTCAGATGATCAAAGCTGGTGTGCCTGTCATTCCAGGTTCGGATGGAGAAGTGCATAACTCTGAGGAAGCTTTGATTGTTGCTGAAAAAATTGGCTATCCTGTTATGCTAAAGGCTTCAGCAGGTGGAGGTGGTAAAGGGATTCGTAAGGTTGAAAAACCAGAGGACCTCGTTTCAGCCTTTGAAACTGCCTCTAGTGAAGCCAAGGCCAATTATGGCAATGGTGCCATGTACATAGAACGAGTTATCTATCCAGCTCGTCACATCGAGGTTCAAATCCTAGGAGATGAACACGGAAATGTGATTCACTTGGGGGAACGAGATTGTTCTCTTCAACGAAATAATCAAAAGGTTTTGGAAGAAAGTCCTTCAATTGCAATCGGAAAAACGCTGCGTCATGAAATTGGTTCTGCTGCTGTTCGAGCTGCAGAGTCTGTTGGTTATGAAAATGCAGGGACCATTGAGTTTCTTTTTGATGAAGCCAGTGGTAAATTCTATTTCATGGAGATGAATACTCGTGTACAAGTAGAGCATCCAGTAACAGAGTTTGTTTCAGGTGTAGATATCGTTAAGGAACAGATTCGCATTGCGGCAGGTCAGGCACTGTCTGTTAAGCAAGAAGATATTGTCCTACGTGGTCATGCCATCGAGTGTCGGATCAATGCAGAAAATCCAGCCTTTAACTTTGCTCCAAGTCCAGGTAAGATTACTAATCTCCATCTGCCAAGTGGTGGAGTTGGCTTGCGCGTGGATTCAGCAGTTTATCCAGGCTATACCATTCCACCTTATTATGATAGTATGATTGCCAAAATCATCGTACACGGCGAAAATCGTTTTGATGCCTTGATGAAAATGCAACGTGCCCTCTATGAACTAGAGATTGAAGGGGTGCAGACCAATGCAGATTTCCAGCTTGACCTCATTTCAGATCGCAATGTTATTGCTGGGGATTATGATACTTCCTTCTTGATGGAAACCTTCTTACCTAAATATCAAGAAAAAGAATAAAATGACTTCAAGAGTTTAAACCGAAAAGGGGAATCAATGGCTCTATTTAGTAAAAAAGATAAGTATATTCGAATCAATCCCAATCGTTCGGTTAGGGAAAAACCTCAAGCCAAGCCAGAGGTTCCAGATGAATTATTCTCCCAGTGTCCAGGCTGTAAGTATACCATTTATCAGAAGGATCTGGGAAGTGAGCGTATCTGTCCACATTGTAGCTATACCTTTCGTATTTCTGCCCAAGAACGCTTGGCTTTGACGATTGATATGGGAACCTTCAAGGAATTGTTTACAGGGATTGAAAGCAAGGATCCCTTGCATTTCCCTGGTTATCAAAAGAAACTAGCAACTATGCGTGAAAAAACAGGTCTGGATGAAGCCGTTGTGACAGGAACTGCTCTTATTAAAGGTCAGACTGTGGCTCTTGGTATTATGGATTCCAACTTTATCATGGCTTCTATGGGTACAGTTGTAGGTGAGAAAATCACTCGCTTGTTTGAGTATGCGACTGTTGAACAGTTGCCAGTTGTTCTCTTCACAGCCTCTGGTGGAGCCCGTATGCAGGAAGGGATCATGAGTCTCATGCAGATGGCCAAGATTTCTGCAGCGGTTAAACGGCATTCAAATGCTGGTCTCTTTTACCTAACCATTTTGACAGATCCAACGACAGGTGGTGTAACAGCTTCCTTCGCTATGGAAGGCGATATCATTTTAGCTGAACCACAAAGTTTGGTTGGTTTTGCTGGGCGTCGTGTGATTGAAAATACGGTTCGTGAAAGCTTACCTGAGGATTTCCAAAAGGCAGAATTCTTATTGGAACATGGCTTTGTGGATGCTATTGTCAAAAGAAGAGACTTACCAGATACGATTGCTAGCCTAGTCAGATTGCACGGAGGGAGTCCAAGATGAATATTGCAAAAATAGTCAGAGAAGCGCGTGAGCAGAGTCGCTTGACAACCTTGGACTTTGCTGCAGGCATTTTTGATGACTTTATCCAATTACATGGTGACCGTTCTTTTCGAGATGATGGTGCAGTTGTTGGTGGTATTGGCTGGCTTGGAGACCAAGCTGTAACAGTGGTTGGTATCCAAAAAGGCAAGAGCTTACAAGACAACCTCAAACGGAATTTTGGCCAACCGCATCCAGAAGGCTACCGCAAGGCTTTACGGTTGATGAAACAGGCTGAAAAGTTTGGCCGTCCAGTTGTGACCTTTATCAATACAGCAGGTGCCTATCCTGGTGTGGGAGCGGAAGAACGCGGTCAAGGGGAAGCTATCGCTCGCAATCTCATGGAAATGAGTGATTTGAGAGTTCCTATTATCGCTATCATTATCGGTGAAGGTGGTTCAGGTGGGGCTTTGGCTCTAGCAGTCGCAGACCGTGTTTGGATGCTGGAAAATTCTATTTATGCTATTCTCAGTCCAGAAGGCTTTGCTTCCATTCTATGGAAGGATGGCAGTCGTGCCATGGAAGCAGCAGAACTGATGAAAATCACTTCACATGAGCTGCTAGAAATGGACGTGGTGGACAAGGTGATTTCTGAAGCAGGACTTTCTAGTAAAGAACTGATTAAGAGTGTCAAGAAAGAACTTCAAGCTGAGTTAGCTAAACTTTCACAAAAATCGTTAGAAGCGTTGTTGGAAGAACGCTATCAACGATTTAGAAAATACTAATACTCTTCGAAAATCAAATTCAAACCACGTCAGCTTTGCCTTGCCGTACTCAAGTACTGCCTACGGCTAGCTTCCTAGTTTGCTCTTTGATTTTCATTGAGTATAATTCTTTAGAATACGCAAAAACTAGAACTGGTAGTCAGTTCTAGTTTTTATGTGTTTTTTACTCTGTGCAGAGGGGAAAGTCAAAAGGTGTTTGGTCTTCCAAACACCTTTTCGATTATTCATTTTCTTCAGTTACAAATTGACTAAGTAGTCCATTGATAAAACGGGCTGATTTTTGATCTGAAAAATTCTTAGCAAGTTCAATAGCTTCATTGACTGCTACCAGCTGAGGTGTATCAAATGATGTGATTTCAAAGATACCCAAGCGTAGTAAGTTTTTTTCGACCAAGGTCAATCGTTCAACTATCCAGCCTGACTTGAGGTGCTGGTTGATTTGTTTATCCAACTCGTCTTTTTGAGCTTGAACGCCAGAAACCAAGTTCAGAAGAAAGGCAGGGATTTGCACATCTGCATCTTCACGGTCATGCGTGTAGGCAAAGTGACAAGCTGTTTCCATATCTGTGCCGAATTCAAGGCTCATAAGAGCTTGAAAAGCGCATTTACGAAGTTCGCGTCTAGATTCTAATAATGGACTAGTCATTGAGGAAGTCCTCGTTAAATAGATCTTTCAACTCAGGTTTTGGTGTTTTATCTGGAACAATTCCTGCAACATGGATGTTGACAGCAGAAAGTTCCACATCAGCCATATCACGAACAGCATCTTTGACTGCTTTTTGAATAGCAAGAGCCACTTTTGGTACTTTCACACCGTACTCAAGGTAGAGATAGATGTCAGCAGTTAGCTCTTCATTGTTTTCTTTTAAGTAGACGCCGCGACCAAGAGAGAGTTTTGATAGGGTATCAGATACGGATTTATTTGAAAATGAGTGGACACCATCAACTTTAGCAGTTGCGATGGCAATGATTTTTTCAAGTACACGTGGAGCGATAACGATTTCGCCAAATTGTTCTTCAATTCCCATAGAATGACCTCTTTCTAGAGATTAGGCACGAGAAACGTAAGTTCCTTCTGCAGTGTTGATGATCAATTTTTGTCCAGCTTCGATGAAGTCAGGAACGTTGACAACAAGTCCAGTTTCCATAGTCGCTGGTTTACCAGAACCTGTAACAGTAGCACCTTTGATAGATGGTTGTGTTTCAGCAACTGTCAATTCAACAGTAGTTGGTACAGTTACACCGATTACTTCAGTTCCGTAGAATTGGATTTTTACATCAGAGTTTTCAAGGATGTAAAGCAATTCATTTTCAACGTTTACGACTGGGATTTCGTATTGGTCGTAAGTTTCAGTGTTCATGAAGTAGGCAGTTTCATCCATTTTGTACAAGTATTGAGCTGGTACAGTTTCGATAATAGCTTGTTCGAATTTTTCTTCTGGACGGTAGCTTGTGTCAAATGTAGAACCAGTACGGACATCACGCAATTTCATACGCATGATTGTGTTCCCTTTACCTGGTTTGTGGTGGCTAGCTTCCAAAACGCGGATTAATTTTCCGTCTGCAGTTTCAAATGTCATACCAGCTTTCAATTTGCTTGCTTCAATCATGTTTTTACCTCTTTAATAAATATTATTACTCTTCATTTTACCATAAAATCTTCTGGAAATAAAGCCAAAATAGTTATTGGAATTTGTTAGGAGCGAAAAAAACCAACCTCAGGGCTGGTTTCTTTTACATATTAATCTTCTTTCAACTTCGCTAATTCTTGTGCAAGAAGTTTAAGTGCAACTTGTGGGTTGGCTTGGCCTTTGGTTGCTTTCATAAGGAATCCTGTGAAGGCCTTGTCTGCGTTACGTTTGCCTGACTTGAAGTCGGTAACGGCAGCTTCGTTATCGGCGAAGACTTGGTGGATGATTGGAATCAAGATTTCTGGATCTGAGATTTGAACCATACCTGCTTTCTCCACGTATTCACGCGCGCCACCGCCATTTTTAGCCAGGTGGACAAAGACTTTCTTGGCAATCTTAGACGAGATCGTGCCGTCTTCGATGATGGCAATCATTTCAACCAAGTTTTCTGGTGTCAATTCGATTTGTTCCAGTGTCTTGCCTTCGGCGTTCAAGAATTGAGCAACCTCCCCTTGGAGCCAGTTAGAGACTTGTTTAGCATCGCCACCGAGGGCAACAGCTTTCTCAAAGAAGTCAGAAGTGACTTTATTAGCAGTCAACTGACTAGCATCGTAGTCTGATAAACCAAGGTCAGATACATAACGCGCACGGCGTTCTTTTGGAAACTCTGGTAACTCTGTACGCATTTCCTCAATCCACTCGTCTGAGATTTCAAAGAGTGGTAGGTCTGGTTCTGGGAAGTAGCGGTAGTCTGCAGCCCCTTCCTTGACACGCATGAGGATGGTTGCTTTGTTAGCTTCATCGTAACGGCGTGTTTCTTGACGGATTTGACCGCCTGATCGAAGGATTTCAGCTTGACGTTGGACTTCGTATTCAAGACCTTTGCGAACGTTTGAGAAGGAGTTGAGGTTCTTCAACTCTGTCTTGGTACCGAATTTCTCTTGACCATAAGGACGAAGGGAAATGTTGGCATCCACACGCATAGAACCTTCTTCCATCTTGACGTCAGAAATACCAGCGTACTGGATAACTTCCTTGAGGGCTGTTAGGTAAGCATAGGCTTCTTCAGGAGAACGCATGTCTGCTTCAGATACAATCTCAATCAATGGCACCCCTTGGCGGTTGAGGTCGACATAAGAGTAACCATCTGTACCATGGGTATTCTTACCAGCGTCTTCCTCTAGGTGAGCACGTTCGATACCGATTTTCTTAGTCGTACCGTCTTCTAGCTCGACTTCAATCCAACCGTTGTAGCCGATTGGTTCATCAAACTGAGAAATTTGGTAGGCTTTGGGATTATCAGGGTAGAAGTAGTTCTTGCGGTCAAAGTGCATCTTTTTGTGGATGTCCATGTTGAGGGCAAGAGCTGCCTTGATACCAGCATCGACAACCCCTTTATTGAGAACTGGCAGAACTCCTGGGAAAGACCAGTCAATCACGTTAGTGTTAGCATTTTGGTCATTTCCGAAGTGGGCAGAAGTAGGTGAGAAGATTTTTGAATTGGTGTTGAGCTCTACGTGGACTTCAAGTCCGATGACTGTTTCAAAGTTCATTAGTTGTCACCTCCAAAAATCACGGGTTGTTGTTTGTGGTAGTCTGTTGTTGCTTCAAAAGCAGCAGCAGCTTGGTAAATAGTTTCCTCAGAGTACTTAGGACCAATCAATTGCAGTCCGACAGGTAGACCTTGAGAGAATCCAGCAGGAATCGAAATTCCTGGGAGGCCAGCCAAGTTGACTGGGATGGTCAAGAGGTCAGCCAAGTACATAGCAACTGGGTCGTGGTTGAGAGAATCCAAGTCATAGGCAACACTAGGAGCAGTTGGTCCCAAAATCAAGTCATAATCCGCAAAGACTTTTTCGAAATCTTGGATGATGAGGGTACGGACCTGTCCAGCTTTCTTGTAGTAGGCATCGTAGTAACCTGATGAAAGGCTGAAAGTACCTAGCATGATACGACGTTTCACTTCTTCACCAAAACCTTGGCTACGGCTGTTTACATAGATTTCATCAAGATTAGTCGCATCTTCTGCGCGGTAGCCATAACGGATACCGTCAAAGCGTTGCAAGTTTGATGAAGCTTCTGATGAAGCGATGATGTAGTATACAGCAACACCGTATTTAGAGTGAGGCAGGCTGACTTCTTCAACGATAGCACCAAGTTTTTCAAAGTGTTTAGCGGCATTCAGAATGGTTTCCTTAACCTCTGGGTCAATCCCTTCGCCTAGGTATTCCTTAGGTAAAGCAATTTTCATACCCTTGATGTCTTGACCGATTTTTGAAGTAAAGTCAGAAATGCAGACAGGAGCAGAAGTAGAGTCTTTGGCATCTTCGCTAGCAATAGCGTTGAGCAAGAGAGCATTTTCCTTAACAGTAGGAGCAAAAGGTCCGATTTGGTCTAATGAGCTACCAAAGGCAATGAGCCCGAAACGTGAAACTGTTCCGTAGGTTGGTTTGAGACCAACGATCCCGTTGAAAGCGGCAGGTTGGCGGATAGAACCACCAGTATCAGAACCAAGTGACAAGCGGACTTGTCCTGAAGCTACAGCTGCAGCAGAACCACTTGAAGAACCACCAGGAACCTTGCTGTGGTCCCAAGCGTTTTTAGTTGCACCGTAGTGAGAAGTCTCACCTGAACCACCCATGGCAAACTCGTCCATGTTGGTTTTCCCAACGACAATCATACCCTTGGCTTTTGCATTGGTAACTGCTGTTGCATCAAAGATAGGCTCGTAGTTGTAGAGCATTTTTGAGGCTGCAGTTGTGAGAATACCGTCAGTAGAGATATTATCTTTAACTGCAAGTGGAATTCCTGAAAGGACATTATCAGCGTCGATTCCAGCTTCATCAATGGCTTTAGCTTGGGCAAGAGCTTGCTCCTCAGCGATGGTCACAAAAGCGTTGATAGCTGTCTCGCGAGACTTGATATCTTCAAGCGTAGCTTGTGTTAATTCAGTTGCTGAAATTTCCTTAGAGACAAGGAGATTGTGCAAGTCTTCAATGGTTTTATTGTTGAAAGTCATTAGGCATCTCCTCCATCGTCTAGGATAGCTGGTACCTTGATATAGTAGTTGTCTTTTTCAGGTACGTTTTTAAACAAGCGATCACGGTCTGTTCCTTCTTCGGCCACATCAGGGCGGAGTACGGTCTTGCGGTCAGCCATGGTCGTAGTAGGTGCAACACCAGTTGTGTCGACTTCGCCCAGCAATTCAACCATGTCTACAATCTTGGACAAGGTAGTCGCAAAGGCAGCAGTTTCTTCTTCAGAGAATCTTAATTTTGAAAGATTGGCAACGTGTGTTACCTCTTCTTGCGTAATTTTCATCTTGCATCCTTTCGTGAAATGATGATTTTTAGTCTGTTCTATTTTACCATATTTTCCTATAAATAAGGGAGGGGGAAGTGAAAAGAAATAGAAATTGAAAAAAATGCTAAAATCCGATATAATGGAGTGTTGAAAGGAATGGTAAAATCCAATGTAAAAATCATTCTTAGCTATTGAACAAACTAAAAATAGAGAATCAAAGAAAGAGAACTTATGAATATTCAAGAAGAAATTAAGAAACGTCGTACCTTTGCCATCATCTCTCACCCGGACGCGGGGAAAACAACCATTACTGAGCAGTTGCTCTACTTTGGGGGCGAGATTCGTGAGGCTGGTACGGTTAAAGGTAAGAAAACAGGAACTTTTGCCAAGTCTGACTGGATGGATATCGAGAAGCAACGTGGAATTTCGGTTACTTCATCTGTTATGCAGTTTGACTACGATGGTAAGCGCGTGAATATCCTTGATACGCCAGGACACGAGGACTTCTCAGAAGATACCTATCGTACCTTGATGGCGGTGGATGCTGCGGTCATGGTTGTGGACTCTGCCAAGGGTATCGAGGCCCAAACTAAGAAATTGTTTGAGGTTGTGAAACACCGTGGCATTCCAGTCTTTACCTTTATGAACAAGTTGGACCGTGACGGTCGTGAGCCACTAGACCTCTTGCAAGAGTTGGAAGAAGTCTTGGGCATTGCGAGCTATCCGATGAACTGGCCTATCGGGATGGGGAAAGCTTTTGAAGGCTTGTATGATCTCTATAATCAACGCTTGGAACTCTACAAGGGGGATGAACGTTTCGCTAGTCTAGAAGATGGGGACAAGCTTTTTGGCACCAATCCTTTCTACGAGCAAGTCAAGGATGATATTGAACTTTTAAATGAAGCTGGAAATGAGTTTTCAGAGGAAGCGATTCTGGCTGGAGAATTGACACCAGTCTTCTTCGGTTCAGCTTTGACAAACTTTGGTGTGCAGACCTTCCTTGAAACCTTCCTCAAGTTTGCTCCAGAACCACATGGACACAAGAAAACAGATGGCGAAATTGTGGATCCTTACGACAAGGATTTCTCAGGATTTGTCTTTAAAATCCAAGCCAATATGGACCCTCGCCACCGTGACCGTATCGCCTTTGTCCGTATCGTATCAGGTGAATTTGAGCGTGGTATGAGTGTCAACTTGCCTCGTACTGGTAAGGGAGCTAAACTTTCGAATGTTACTCAGTTTATGGCAGAAAGTCGTGAGAATGTGACCAATGCCGTGGCAGGTGATATTATCGGTGTTTACGATACCGGTACTTATCAGGTTGGGGACACTTTAACAGTTGGAAAAAACAAGTTTGAATTTGAACCACTGCCAACCTTTACACCTGAAATTTTCATGAAAGTTTCTGCTAAGAATGTCATGAAGCAAAAATCCTTCCACAAGGGGATTGAACAATTGGTGCAAGAAGGAGCTATTCAGCTTTACAAGAATTATCAAACAGGTGAGTACATGCTAGGCGCTGTAGGTCAACTTCAGTTTGAAGTCTTTAAGCATCGTATGGAAGGTGAGTACAACGCTGAAGTAGTCATGAGCCCAATGGGTAAAAAGACCGTTCGTTGGATCAAGCCTGAGGACTTGGATGAACGCATGTCATCAAGTCGAAATATTTTGGCTAAAGACCGTTTTGACCAACCAGTCTTCCTCTTTGAAAATGACTTTGCCCTCCGCTGGTTTGCGGACAAGTATCCAGACGTGGAGTTGGAAGAAAAGATGTAAAAAATAATTACATTACGCAGTAAAATAATTCTTCATGTTTTGACTGTTAGCCTCATGGTAAATTGATATTTTGGTTTATATTATAAGGTTAGAACGTTTGAAGAAAAAGTTTCAGAGTATGAAAGTGAGAAAATAAGTGAGTGACTTAAATAATTTTAGGATAAGTTCATTTTCAATTAATGGTTTGTTCGGAACATTTAATCATAGTGTTTTTTTAAAAGATGATGGAATTACTATTATTATTGGGAAAAATGGAATTGGAAAAACATACTTTTTGAATGCCATTGATAATTTTTTTAGCCTTAAGTGGGAGTTTTTTATAGATTTAGAATTTGATTCAATTGAGTTTGTATTAAATGACGGCTCTCGATGGAGTGTTAACAAAGTAGAACGAGACGATAAATTATTATTTGAAATCAACGAAAGCGGAAAAAAAGAAGAATCCTTTGAATTTGATTTAACTATCTTGGAGAATATTTCAAAACGTTCTTATTATTCTCCATCAGATATCAATCAAAAGGCTATTGAAATATCTAAAATTATGCCTACAATAAATAAGATAAGTTATAATAGATTTTTAGATGAGGAAACTGGTCTCCAGTATTCAAGAACTGAACTAATTGAAGAATTTGGGAATCAGCTTGTTCAGAGAAGAGTTTATTCTCCTATTGAGAAAGAGAAAATAACAGGTAAAATAGCTAAAATAATTGATGCTAATAAAACAGAATTTGTTGAAACACAACGTATTTATAATATTGAAGATGGGGAACTAGCTACTCGAGAAAATATAACATACTATGCTAAAGAATTGGTTCGGATGATAAACGAAACAGAAAAAGAATACAATGAAGTATCAGTGAAGTTGGATTCGAATTTTGTTTTTGATTTAGTTAATTATTCCCAAAATAATCCAGTTGATGAACATAGTATACTTAATCGCTATAACGAATTGATTAAAAAAACTCAAATTTTATCAAGGATGGGATTATTATCTTCTGAGGAGAATCGAAAAGCGATAACTATTGAGCAGGCAAAAGAGTCAGCAAATGCTATTGATTTATACATTAGAAATACAGAAGAGAAATTAAAAAAATATGACAAATTGAAGAATAATGTTAGTTTATTCAAAAAGATCATTAATGAAAGATTTGAACATAAAGAATTGTACATTGATAGAGATAAAGGATTTTTAGTCAAATCAACATCGGTAGAGAAAAGAAATATTCCATTACATAAACTGTCTTCGGGAGAAAAAAATGAGTTCAATTTATTTTTTAAACTAATATTTTTGACAGACAAAGACTCAATTATTTTAATTGATGAACCGGAAATTTCATTGCATGTTGAGTGGCAAAATGCCTTTATACAGGATTTGCAGGGGATTATAGAAAAAAATAACTTTAGAGTGATTATAGCAACACATTCACCAGATATTATTGATGACAACTGGGCACTTACTAATGATTTAAGTGGTGTTTTGGAGAGTTCGAATGAATAGTATGATTAATGGAATGAATTCAATAAGGTATCAAAATCGTTATAGAATGTCTGAAAAAAATAATCGATTTCAGGTTTATGTTGAAAGCGAGACAGATGTTATGGCGTATAAAACATTTTTTTCTAGAAAACATGAAAATATGAAATTTTTTCCAGTAAATGGGTGGGAAGAAGTAGTCAAAATGGTAACTAATTCTGATCTTGACGTAGTTGAACAACGGATGACTATTGGAATAATAGATGCGGATTTAACTCATATTACTGGAGAGAACAGAACAAACTGTAATAGGGTCTTTTTGACAGATTATCATGATGTGGAAACTCTTTTTCTATCTTTGTTTAATATACAATCTTTTATCGATTCTGGTGAAATAAGAGAAGCGGAAAATCCTCTTGATAAAGCAAAAGAAATAAGTTTTGAAATTGGTTTATATCGTTATGTAAATAATAAAGACGGAGATGATAAATTTAAACTGAGGTTCAGTGGTCAAAATGGAAAAAAGAAATTACCATACTTCAAAAAGTCGTTTTATAAAAAAATAGATTCGATAAAAAAAGAGATTATTGATCTTCAGTATTATTTAAGTCCGGATTTTGTATCTAATAGAGAAAACTATGTTAAACTTTTAGAAGAAGAGATTTGCAGTATAAACAGAGAGGAATTAGAAGATTATCAAATTATTAATGGACATGATTTTTTACCAATTTTTATGAAACTATTTAATGATTCTGCAAAAGCGTATAATTTTGGAGAGGGTAAAGAAAGAGAGTTTTGGAATTTTATACTTCTAGTGGTTGATTCATATGACTTTCAACAGACTATCTTATATAAAGATATTTCAAACTATATCACAGAGAGTGTAGATTAAGTATCTCTATTGTACTGACCCCAAAAAGTTAGACAATTAAAAAAGAGGCAGGACAGAAACTACTTCTAGATATCAAAAAACGAGCATTTCCGTAAATGGAGATGCTCGTTTTTCCTATGTCATTGTTTTTTGGCTCTTTGTCAACTGTAGTGGGTAGAAGAAAAGCTAAGATCGAGAAAGGACACATTTCGTCCTTTCTTTTTTGATATTTAGGGCGATAAAAATCCGTTTTTTGAAGTTTTCAAAGTTCCGAAAACCAAAGGCATTGCGCTTGATAAGTTTGATGAGATTATTGGTCGCTTCCAGTTTGGCGTTAGAATAAGGTAATGAAGAGCGTTGACGATTTTCTCTTTATCCTTGAGAAAAGTTTTAAAGACAGTCTGAAAAAGAGTATGAATCTTCTTTAGATTGTCCTCAATGAGTCCAAAGAATTTCTCAGGGTCCTTGTTCTGAAAGTGAAAAAGTAAGAGCTGATAGAGATTGTAGTGGTGTTTCAAGTCTTCTGAATAGCTCAAAAGCTTGTCTAGAATTTCTTTATTCGTCAAGTGCATACGAAAAGTAGGGCGATAAAATCGCTTATGGCTGAGTTTACGACTATCCTGTTGAATGAGCTTCCAGTAACGTTTGATGACCTTATATTCATGAGATTTTCGTTCAAATTGATTCATGATTTGGACACGAACACGACTCATAGCACGGCTAAGATGTTGAACAATGTGAAAACGATCTAGAACGATTTTAGCATTTGGGAGTGAAACAGTCTGGGAGACTGTTTCAGCCTGAGCCTAGAAATTCGAAAGCGAAGCTGTTTAGCTAAGGCATAGTAGGGACTAAACATATCCATAGTAATGATTTTCACCTGACAACGAATGGCTCTATCGTATTTAAGAAAGTGATCTCGAATGACAGCTTGTGTTCTCCCCTCAAGAACAGTGATTATATTGAGCTTTTCAAAGTCCTGAGAAATGAAACTCATCTTTCCCTTGGTAAAGGCATACTCATCCCAAGACATAATCTCAGGCAGATGTCTAAAGTTACACTCAAAGTGGAAATCATTGAGTTTTCGAATGACAGTTGAAGTTGAAATGAACAGCTGATGGGCAATATCGGTCATAGAAGTCTCAGCTACCATCATTTTCGAGCAGTGATAACACTTGAAACGA